>CAJXPN010000052.1 GCA_913058025.1 uncultured Myxococcales bacterium
TATAAGAGACAGGGGCAGGCCGATGGAGCGCGCGGCCTCGGAGTGCGTGGTGAGGCGCTCGGGCTCGAGGAAGCGCTCGATCTCGGAGCCCAGGCGGAGCAGCTCGGGAACGTGCTTGCCCATCGAGTGCGACTCGAGGAACGAGACGTGCGCGCCGCGGTCGCCCTCGGGGCCGACGAGCAGGAGCGGGAGCCCGAGCGCGATGAGCTCGGCGCTCAGAGGCTCCTGGGGCGCGACGATGGCGCAGTCCGCGACGGCGAAGTAGCGCGCGGGGTCCTCGACCTTGCCGAACATGATGGCCTGGAGGCCGTGCTCGTTGGCCGCGCGGCGCAGCGCGCCAGCGGCGGCGCCGTCGCCGTTGTGGTGGAAGAGGAAGCGCGCGCCCTCGACGAGGCGGCACTGGAAGACGAGCTTCTCGAGCGTGGCCGATGGGAAGGTGTCCGCGCGCACGAGCACGAGCGACTCCGACTCGGAGAACCCGAACTCGGAGCGGAGCGCGGCGCGGTCGACCTCGGCGTCGAAGCCGGGCGACACGGCGGGGCCGGCCACGAGGACACGCTCGGTTGGCACGGCGCGCTCGAGGCGCGCGGCGAGCTCGTCGTGGGGGACCACGAAGGCGTGGAGGCCGGAGTTGAGCCAGGCGTCGTTGAGGTTGTAGTCGGGAAGGACGCCGAGCTGGAGGCTGGCGATGCCGGTGACGGACTCGAGCACCGAGAGCGCGCGGACGTAGCGGGCGTCGGTGACGACGAGGACGTCGGGGCGAGCGCGGCGGACCGCGCCGATGAGGTCCTCGTCGGCGCCCCGGCTCTGGACGGCCACGCGCAGGCCGCGCAGCAGGCGCTCGGCGCCGCCTGCGATCGCTTCGCGCGCCATCGACCCGATGACCTCGGTGATCGTGACGATCTCGGCCCTCACGCCGCGCGCGTCGAGCAATGTGGCGACGGACTCGAGCGCGAGCGCGCGCGCGGAGTTGTCAACGAGCAGCCAGACTGTGGGAGTCTTCGCGCGCTCCTCACCTTGGTTCTGAGTCATCGGGTCCTCTCCGGGGTGGGCGCCCCCCGACGAAGGGCACGCCGAACTATGGTGTGGGTCGTGTCGACGCGAGCGGCGGCCACCCCGATAGGGCGGCGCGGCCTGACGTCAGTACTCGTAGAAGTTGTCGAGGAAGGCCGCGATCTGGCTGACGTCCATCGACTTGCAGAAGTAGCCGTTGATGTCGTGCTCGATGCAGAACTCCTGGAGCTGCTCGGCCTCCTCGTCGCTGAACAGCACGATGACCATGTCCTCGTACTCCTCGGACGCCCGGAGGGTGTCGATGAGATCCTGAGTGTTCAGCCGTGGCATGTGCAGGTCGAGCAGGAGGATCTCGGGACGCTCGTACTCGATCTTGGACAGCGCTCCGTTGGGGGATGATAGCGTGACGACGTCGTAACCCCCTTCGCGCAGGTAATCCTCGGCCTCCATGACGTCCATGATGTTGTCGTCCAGGAGCATGACCTTGCGCGCCGCGTCCATCGATCTCCTCGTGTGTCGTTCTGTTCGGGAGAGCCCCCGCGTGTTCGCCTCTGGTGAGAGCGTTCGCGCGGTCAAGCGGGCCATGAGTAGGGACCTCGTGGCACACCATACGACGGGCGCGCGAGGTGGTCAACGAATCTGGCCATGGGGCGGGGTTTGACACGGATCGTGCCCGGATCTAGTTTTCTCCTGTCCACTCGGGCTCCTCCTGACCTTTGGGAGCCCGACAACTTCAAGTTTCGAGAGGATCGATGTGCGAAGCTCGAAGCTGACACCGAGACAGGAGCGGATCCTCTTCGTCGTCGCGCGCGAATACATCGCCCACGGGGAGGCGATGTCGAGCGCGGCGGTGGTGCGCCAGGGCAAGCTCGAGGTGAGCTCCGCCACGGTGCGTAACGCGATGGGCGAGCTCGAGTCGATGGGGATGCTCGAGCAGCGGCACACCTCGGCTGGCCGCGTGCCCACCGCGCTCGCCATGCGCGCCTACGTCGACTGGTTGCGCGCCCGCAGGATGCGCTCGCCGCTGACCGAGAAGGCGCTGCGCGCCAGGCTCTACCCTGGCGCGCGAAGCTCCATGGAGGAGGTCACGCGCGCCTCCGGCGCGCTGCTCAGCGAGGTCGCGCGCCTCACGAGCATCGTCTCGCTGCCCAACCTCGACGCCGCTCGCCTCAGCGACATCCACCTTTCCGGGCGCAGAGACGGCCACGTCGTCGTCCTGCTCGTGACCGACGACGGGCGCGTCTACCACCGCGAGGTCGTCATGGACCGCGACGTCGCGCCCCACGACCTCCTGCGCATGCAGAACTACCTGTCCGAGCTCGTGCTCGGGCTGACGCTGAGCGAGGTGCGCATGCGCGTGCGCGTCGAGCTCGAGCGGATCGAGCGCGCCTACAACGCCACGGTGCGCGACGCGCTCGAGCTCGGCCGCGCCGCGCTCGAGGTCGCTCGCCCCGACGTCCACGTCGAGGGCAAGATGCGCCTGTTCGAGCACGCGGAGTTCACCGGCGACGTCGAGCGGCTCGCCGAGCTCATGGGGTTGCTCGAGGAGAAGGAGCGCGTGCTCGGCCTGCTCGACGAGCTCATGCACCAGCACTCGGGCGAGGCGCTCGTGCTCATCGGCTCCGAGATCGGCTGGGAGGGCGCTGGAGACCTCAGCCTCGTGGTTTGCTCCTACGATCGCGGCGGCGCGACTGGTGCGCTCGGCTTGATCGGCCCCACTCGACTCGACTATGGAAGCGTCATACCGCTCGTCGAGCAGACCGCGCGGGCTCTCTCGGAGTGACCCGGCGGATGTGTACCTGGGGCCCATTCTACTTGCCCGCGCGCTTGAGCGACGGTAGCTTTGTGCCGGTTTGAATCGATTAGTGGTCACGCGATCGAGGCGACACCTCCTCATATGCCTTCACGCCACCAATGGTGTGGAGTGTGAGGAAGTGAGCCCGAGCGCACGTGTTTTGTTCTGTGTAAGGAGACGGCGTTGAGTCAGAACGACGACATGAACGAGCAGGAGTCCGAGGAGACGATCGTGGCTCAGGAAGATGCGCCCGAGATCGAAGGTCACGACGGGGACGAGGCCGAGGGCGGCGATTCGCCGAACTCGGCTGCGGACGCCGTGGATGCCTCCGATGAGGCCTCTACGCCCGACGACTCCTCCGATGATGGGGTCGTTGTGCTCGAGATCCTCCCTCCGGACGGATCTGATGAGGACGACGATGGCGGCGAGGACGAGGACGAAGAGGTCGTGGAGGTGATCGACATCGGCGAGGCGAAGGCCAAGCCGGTCGCCCCTCCGATCTCGGGTATCCCGGCGTCGAAGCTCCCGGGGCTCGGCGCGAAGAAGCCGGCGAAGCCGGTCGACCCCGCTCAGCTCCGCGCGATCCAGGAGCAGCTGGGCGCGTCCCTGCGCTCCGCGCGTGAGGAGTCCGCCGCGGCGCAGGAGCGCGTGGCGGAGCTCGAGGCCCGGCTCGTCGAGCAGGAGGAGGCCTCGGCCACCGAGCGCGACGACCTGCGCAACAAGATGATGCGGGCGGTCGCCGACAAGGACAACTACCGCAAGCGCGCCGAGCGAGAGAAGACCGAGGCCAAGAAGTACGCGGCCAAGTCTCTCGTGAACGACCTGCTCCAGGCGGTCGACAACCTCGAGCGCGCGCTCGCCCACGCCGACCGCACCGAGGAGGAGTCCTCCATCTCGGAGGGCGTCCGCATGGTCCACCGCCAGATCCTCACCGCGCTCGAGCGCAACGGCGTCACGGGCTACGACTCGCTCGGCGAGGCGTTCGACCCTCAGCGCCACGAGGCCGTCCAGCAGCGTGACTCCACCGAGCACGCCACGGGTACGGTGGTCGAGGAGTTCCAGCGCGGGTACTTCATCCACGAGAGGCTGCTTCGCGCCGCGCTCGTGGTCGTCGCGCGCTACGTGGGTGAGGAGGTTCCCCCCGCGGCCGACGAGGCAGCCACGCTCAGTGACGTGCCGCCGATGGACCCCGCCCCCGTGGATGATCCCACCGACCCTGAGGACGTCTCCGATGAGGCCTCCGATGATGTCTCCGAGGATGCGCCCGAGGGTGCGCCCGAGGATGCCTCGGAGGAGGCCACCGAGGACACGCTGGGTGACGATGTTTCCGAGGCTAAGGCCTGAGCGACTTCACCTTATTGGTGAGGTCCGAGCACGTAGTATTCGAATGGTCCGTCGGCTGACGCCGGCGGACCCAGACGAGAGCAGAGATGGGAAAGACGATCGGGATCGACCTGGGCACGACCAACTCGTGCGTGTGCTTCATCGACGGTGATGAGCGCGTCGTGGTGCCTAACTCCGAGGGCGGTCGCACGACCCCGTCGGTCGTGGCGTTCACCGAGAACGGACAGCGCCTGGTGGGTCAGCTCGCCAAGCGGCAGGCCGAGACGAACGCGCAAAATACGGTCTACGCGGTCAAGCGCCTGATCGGACGCCGGTTCGAGGAGGAAGACGTCAAGCGCGTCATCGAGCAGGCCCCGTACACCGTGGTCGCGTCGCCCAAGGGCGACGCGTGGGTCGAGATCGACGGCAAGGCGTACTCGCCCGCCGAGGTCTCCTCCTTCATCCTGCGCGAGCTCCGCTCGACCGCCGAAGACTTCCTGGGCGAAGAGGTCACCGACGCCGTGATCACCGTCCCCGCGTACTTCAACGACGCCCAGCGTCAGGCCACGCGCGACGCCGGCCGCATCGCCGGGCTACATGTCCTGCGCATCGTCAACGAGCCCACCGCCGCCGCGCTCGCGTACGGCCTGGGCAAGGGCGACCTGGGCGATCAGAAGGTCGTGGTCTACGATCTGGGCGGGGGCACCTTCGACGTCTCCATCCTCGAGCTCGCGGACGGCGTCTTCAGTGTCCTGTCGACCTCGGGTGACACGTTCCTGGGCGGCGAGGACTTCGACTACCGCATCATCGACTGGCTCTGTGAGTCGTTCGAGGCCGAGCACGGCGTCGACCTGCGGTCGAACAAGATGGCGCTCCAGCGCCTCAAGGAAGTCGCCGAGGGCGCCAAGTGCGAGCTCTCGAGCAAGGAGGAGACCGACATCTCCCTCCCGTTCATCCACGCCGACGCCACCGGGCCCAAGCACCTCGAGGCCAAGCTCACCCGGTCCCAGTACGAGGACATGGTCGCCGACCTCGTCCAGCGCACCCTCGAACCCTGCAAGCAGGCCCTCGAGGACGCCGGGATCATGCGGGCCGACATCGACGTCGTCCTGCTCGTGGGCGGCATGACCCGTATGCCCAGGGTCCGCGCTGCGGTCACCGATTACTTCGGCAAGGCCCCGGACATGTCGGTCAACCCCGACGAGGTCGTGGCCATGGGCGCGGCGGTCCAGTCGAGCATCGTGCGCGGTGAGCTCACCGACGTGCTCCTGCTCGACGTCACCCCGCTCACGCTCGGGCTCGAGACCGCGGGCGGCGTCTTCACTCCGCTCATCCAGCGCAACACCACGATCCCGTGCAACTACACCGACATCTTCACCACGGCCCAGGACAACCAGCCGATGGTGCGCATCCACGTGCTCCAGGGTGAGCGTCGGATGGCCGCGGCGAACAAGTCGCTCGCCAAGTTCGAGCTCACGGGCATCCCCCCCGCGCCCCGCGGCGTCCCCGAGATCGAGGTCACCTTCAACATCGACGAGAACGGCCTCGTCGAGATCCTCGCCAAGGACAAGGGGACCGGCATCAAGCACGAGGTCCGCATCGTCGCCGACGGCGGGCTCTCCGACCGCGACATCGATCGGATGCTCGAAGAGGCCGCCGAGTACGAGGCCTCCGACGCCCAGGCCGCCGAGCTCGCCGAGAAGCGCAACCAGGCGCTCGGGCTCCTCTACTCCACGCGCCGATCCATCGAGGACTACGGCGACCTGCTCGCCGACGGTGAGCGCGTCGAGCTCGCCCAGGACGTCGAGACCATCGGCTCGCTCGTCGAGGACGCCACCATCGGCGAGCTCGGCACGATCATCAGCACGCTTGAGGCCGCGGCGTACCGCATCGCCGAGCTGATGTACGCGAGCATGGACGAGAACCAGTACACGCCCGAGGACGAGGGCTGAACCTGTCCTCGCGGGCGCACCGACGCGGGCCGGGCGCCGTCGGAAATGCGCCTCGCGCCCACGCGTTCCCTTTGATATATCCGTGCGCCCGCGCCGCAAACGCAGCGCGGCGCTCGATTTCCCCGTGGCACATGAGGACTCCGGATCATGGAGAACGACCTGTACGAGATCCTGGGCGTGGCCAAGGACGCGTCGCAGCAAGACATCAAGCGCGCGTACCGTCGCCTCGCCAAGGAGAACCACCCCGACCTTCACCCCGACGATACGGTGAAGGAAGAGACGTTCAAGCGCGTCAGCGCGGCCTACGAGGTCCTGAGCGACGACGAGAAGCGCGCGACCTACGATCGCTTCGGCTCGGCTGGCGGCAACCCGTTCGGCGGCGGCGGCAACCCGTTCGGCGGCGGCGGCGGCATGGGCGACCTGTTCGACGTGCTCAACAGCGTCTTCGGCGGCGGCTTCGGTGGTGGCGGCGGCGGCGGGCGTTCGCGCGCGCGCCGCGGCCAGGACTTCCGCATGGAGCTCGAGGTGAGCTTCACCGACGCAGCGTTCGGCGCCCAACACGAGGTCGAGATCCCGCACTACGATCCGTGCGAGACCTGCGACGCGACCGGCGCCAAGCCTGGCACCAAGCCCCAGACGTGCACCCAGTGCGCCGGCTCCGGCGTCGTGCGGCAGCAGCAGGGCTTCTTCGCCATGCAGCGCGCCTGCCCCCGCTGCGGCGGCGAGGGCATGATCATCACCGACAAGTGCGGGACCTGTAAGGGCGAGCGCTTCATCCGCAGCGACGAGACACTCGAGATCGACATCCCCGCGGGCATCGACACCGGCCAGCAGCTCCGATGGTCGGGTAAGGGCGCTCCAGGGGAGGGTGGCGGCCCGCGCGGCGACCTCTACGTGGTGATCCGACTCGAGGACCACTCGCTCTTCGAGCGTGAGGGCCGCGACGTCATCTGCGTGGTCCCCATCGGGTTCACTCAGGCGGCGCTCGGCGCCAAGGTCGAGGTCCCCACGCTCGACGGCAAGGTCAACATGTCCATCCCCGAGGGCACCCAGACCGGCAAGGTCTTCCGCCTCCGCGGGAAGGGCTTCCCGGGGCTCGACGGCGGCGGACGCGGCGATCAGCTCGTCGAGGTCGTCGTGGAGACGCCCGTGCGTCTGTCCGATCGCCAGCGCGAGCTGCTCGTGGAGTTCGCCGAGATCTCGGGGGACGACGTCCACCCGGAGAAGCAGTCCTTCTTCGACCGACTCAAGAACCTCTTCGACTGACACCATGAACGACCCCGAGCACGACGAGCACGACGAGCGCGGCGTGGACGAGGAGGAGGAGGCGCTCACTGCGCACCCCCTCTGGGTCCACGTCGCGCTCTTTTTCGTCGCGCTCGGGACGTGCTGGTTCGCGGGCGTGAGCTTCGCGGGGGGTGACCCCTGGGGGGCCGCGGCGTGGAGCGACGCGGGCGTCCAGGCGGGCGCGGCCGGCTACGCCATCGGGCTCATGGCGATCCTGTTCGCCCACGAGATGGGCCACTACCTCATGGGGCTGCGCCACGGCGTGTCGATGACGCGCCCTTACTTCATCCCTGGCGTGCCCTGGCCGGGCGCGGGCGTGATCCCGTTCCTCGGGACCTTCGGCGCGTTCATCAAGATGTCGATCGATCGCGTGCGCGCGCAGTCGCTGCTCGAGGTCGGCGCGTGGGGGCCGATCGCCGGGTTCGTGGTGACGGTGCCGGTGCTGCTCGCGGGGATGTGGCTCAGTGAGATCAGGCCGCTGCCCGAGGACCCGGGGGAGGCGATCCGTCTTGGGGACACGCTGCTGCTGCTGCTCGGTGAGTGGCTCTTCTTCCCCGACATTCCGGAGGGTCATGACGTGTTCCTGCACCCGCTGGCGATGGCAGGGTGGGGCGGGTGCCTGCTGACCGCGCTCAACCTCACGCCGATCGGCCAGCTCGATGGCGGGCACATCGCGTACTCGGTGCTCGGCGAGCGCTACAACACGATCGCGTGGCCGCTCTGGGTCGGGCTGTTGGGGCTCGGGCTGTTCGCGTTCACGGGATGGCTGATGCTCGCGGCGCTGTTGTTCTGGATGAGGCCGACGCACCCCGACATCACGGACGGGGAGGTCGTCCGGGGTTCGAGCGCGTGGACAGCGTGGGCGTGCGCGGTCATCCTGGTGCTCACGTTCTCGCCCAACCCGTTGGTGATGCCGACGCTCGCTGAGTGGGCGTGGGGCTGGCTCGGTTCGAGCTGAGGAGGTTACCGTGGAGATCCGTTGCAGTGAGTGTGGGTACGTGGGACCGGCGGCCGAGGTGCGCCCGACGGGCGCTGGCGTCGCGCTGATTTGCGGCAGCTGCGGGCACGCCAACGAGCTCGACGTGGGCGCGTCTCTGTCTGCGGGCGCGGCGGTGGGAGGGAACGCGTCGTCCGACGGCCTCGACCTGTCGGTTTCTCAGGTCGTCGCGCGGGCGCAGGCCGAGCGCGAGCCGGAAGAGGACTGGCTCTCGAGCGACGCCATGACTCAGCTCCTGCCCGAGCCGGGTGATGGCCAGCGTTGCCGCAAGTGCGCGACGCTGATGGCGCCCGACGAGGCGCACTGTTCGCGCTGCGGCCTCGGCTACGCCGACGGCGCGCGCCACGCGCCGGGGGCCGCGCCCTGGGAGCTCCCGCCGATGGGCTCCGAGCAGGCGCACGAGCGGATGTTGCTGTTGTGGGAGGCCGCGCGCGAGGACTGGGGCGCCGAGCTCGCCGAGAACTTCGTGTTGTTCGCGCGCGACGAGGGCCTCCACGACCACGCGATTCGCCTGCTGAGGTTCTGGCTCGTCGAGAACCCCGGCGACGCGATCGCCGAGGGGCACCTGCTCGAGCTGGCCACCCAGGTGCAGTCTCGGGCCGTGATCGCGCGTGCGCAGGCGCAGGTGAGCGCGAAGAAGTTCGAGGAGGGCGTCGGCAAGGTGCGCTGGGCGTTGACCGCCGCGACGATCCTGTTCTGGGGGGCCGTGATCGCGCTCGTGGCGGGGCTGTTCACCGGCAAGGTGGGTTGAGCCAGCGAAATTGCGCTCTCGGCGCGATCGTGCGAGTGTAACGGCGTCAGCGATCATGTGTTTGGGCCGCCCTCGAGCGGCCCGTCTTTCGCGTGCTGGGGATCGGCCCGATGTATGGTGAATTCGAGCTCATTGAAAAGATCGCGGCGCGCTTCACGCGCCCTGACGGCGTCACGTTGGGGATCGGGGACGACGCCGCCGTGCTCGATCCTGGCCGCTTCGACATGGTCACGACCGACACGATGGTCGAGGGCGTGCACTTCGACCGCAGGTGGAGCTCGGCCTTCGACATCGGCTGGAAGCTCATCGCGGTCAACCTGAGCGACGTCGCCGCGATGGGCGGGGGCCCGGGCGTCTTCTTCATGAACCTGACCATCCCGCGCGACACCGAGGAGTCGTTCCTCGACGAGCTGCTCGATGGCATCCACGCGGCGTGCTCCGAGCTCGTGCCCGACAGCTTCGACGTCGGCGTGGGCGGCGGCGACGTCACCGCCACCGACGGCCCGCTCGTGCTCTCCGTGACGATGATGGGCGAGTGCTCACCGGCGGGCCCCGTGCTCCGAAGCGGCGCGGTGCCAGGCGACCGCGTCGCGGTGCTCGGCCACCTCGGCCTCGCGGCCGCGGGGCTCGCGCTCCTGCGCGGCGACCTCGAGGGCGCCGTACCCGAGGACTACCCCGCGCTGCTCCAGGCCCACCGTCGCCCCATCGCGCGCGTCCACGAGGGCGCGATGCTCGGACTCTACGGCGTCCCGTCCGCGCTCATGGACGTGAGCGACGGGCTCGCGCAGGACCTCCAGAAGATCTTGCGCGCCAGCGGCGCTGGCGCCTGGGTCGAGGCGCACAGCCTCCCGCGTCACCCCGAGCTCGAGCGCCTCGAACGCGAGCACGGCGCCGACGTCCTGAGTTACATCTTGAGCGGCGGGGACGACTACGAGCTCGTCATCACGGTCCCGCCCGCGCGCATGCCCAAGCTCTGGGAGCTCGCGCGCAGGTACGAGTGGGACGTCTACGACCTCGGCGAGGTCCGCGGCGCGGAGGAGGGGCTGCGCCTGATCGGGCCGGACGGCTCTCCGTTAGCGCTCGACGTACGCGGCTGGGACCACTTCGCGGGGGCCGCCGGGTGAGCCAGATCGAACACCAGGAGGCCCTCGCACACCGGGCCATCATGGAGAAGCTCTGGACGGAGCCGGTCATGCGGGCCTGCGCGTCGAAGCTCCCCCGGCCGCAAGGCTCGACGGTGCTCGTGGCTGAGGCGCGTTGTGGTTGGGCGCCCGTGCGCTGGGCCAGGGACCTCCCCGAGGACACGCGCGTCATCGCGTTGGACCCCTCGCGCGCCATGCTCGACCAGGCCCGCAGCCGCATCGACGAGGAGCTCAGTCGGCGCGTCTTCTTCGTGCCCCAACGCGTCAGCCACCTCTCCTACGCCGACGACGTCTTCTCCGCCTCGATGTGCGTCCACGGCGTCGTGACCGCGACCCAGGCCAAGGACGCGCTCGCCGAGCTCTCGCGTGTCACGCTGGGCGGCGGCCGCGTCCTGCTCGCCGTGCCCACGCTCGACGCGTTCCCCGAGCTCGACGATATGCTCACCGAGGCGCTGCTCTCCCACCAGCTCGAGGACGCCGTCGCGCGCATCCGCGGGCTCAAGGCGCAGTTCCTCCATCACTCCTCGTTGCTCGCGATGGCCCGACAGGTCGGCCTCTCCGACATCGAGATGACCCGGATGGAGTGGTCGCTCGCGTTCGACTCCGGCCGCGAGCTCCTGCTGTCGCCCGTGCTCCGCGAGACGTTCTTCCCCCACTGGATCGGCGTGATCCGCTCGAGCGATCGCGAGCCCGTCCTGCGCTACGTCGCCGACGCCGTGGACACCTACTTCCACGAGCGCACGTTCAACTGCACCGTGGTCGCGTTGATCATGGTCGGCACGCGGTAGCCTGCTCAGGCGGCACTCGCGTTTGTTCTTGGGGCTTTGGGTTCGCGGATTTGAAGAGGGCTGGGGGTGGAACTGCCACACGGTCCCCCAGCGGCCGTTCGCTCACGCTCACTCCGCGGTCCCCTCGCAGGG
>CAJXPN010000053.1 GCA_913058025.1 uncultured Myxococcales bacterium
GATTTCTGCCTGTCTCGTGGGCTCGGAGATGTGTATAAGAGACAGGTCTACGGCCTCCCTCCCATCTGACTCGACCGGGCTGCTCCCCCTTTTTACTGTCTTCACGACCGACCGCGCGTTACATTTGGGGCGCCATCCGCACCGTCCCACATCACGCGTCATCAGGTCTAGACCATGGGTAGAACCCCCTCCCCCACGCATGCCCTCGTGTGCGCCGCGCTCCTCGCGACCCTCTCCTACACACAGGACGCGTACGCCCAGTCCTGCTCGACTGGCGGCGCCTGCTATGAGGCCGGCCAGGCGCTCCTCGTCGAGGGTGAGTTCGGCAAGGCCATCATCCAGTTCAACAAGGGCTACAACATCGACCGGAACGGCGCGTTCCTCGTCAACATCGCCCTGTGCTACGCGGGGCTCGAGAAGTACGACCGCGCCATCTCTTACGCGCGCGACGCCCAGACCCACGAGCTCCCCCCTCAGCTCTCCGTCTACAACTCCGCCAAGCTCGCGAGCTACCTCGTCATCGACTCTTCGCTCTCCTCCTCAGAGGACGTCGCGCGCGCCGTGGCGCTCGCCAAGAACATCGTCGAGGATCCGGGCGACACCAAGGGGCCCGGCGACGGCAAGACCTCCGACTCCGGCGGCCTTGGGGTGCTGGGGTTCACGGGCATCGGCGTCGGCGTCGTCGGCCTCGGCCTCCTCGGCGGCTCCGCCTACGTCGGCTCCGTCTACCAGGAGCAGCTCGATCGCGTGAAGGCTCGCGACCCGACACAGTCTCGCGAAGAGGCCGAGGAGACCCGTCAGACCGGGCTCCTGCTCGTCGGCGTGGGTACCGGCGCCACCATCCTGGGCGTCGGGCTCGTCGCCTTCGACCTGCTCACCGGCGCTGGCGACTCCGACGCCAAGAAGAAGGAGGCCGCCTCGGCGATCCCGGTCCTCACCGCAGGCCCAGACGGCGCCTACGCGGGCTTCCGAATGACCTTCTGAGTCGACGCCAGGGGCTCCGCGTTCCTCCCAACATACGCAAGAACGAAGAGAGCCAGCCTCATATGAGGCTGGCTCTCTTTGGTTGGGGCGGCTGAGCGCCCCGAGGGTCACTCGCCTGCGGCGAGCTCCTCGTCGATCGAGCCGTACTTCTTGGCGATCTCGGGAGGCAGCTCGTCGGGACGGTCTACCTGGTGACGCAGCTTCTGGTACTGCGGCGCGCCCGTACCGGCAGGGATGAGGCGGCCCATGATCACGTTCTCCTTGAGGCCGAGCAGCTTGTCGACCTTGGATGCCAACGACGCCTCCGTGAGGACCTTCGTGGTCTCCTGGAAGCTCGACGCCGAGATGAAGCTCTCGGTCGACAGCGACGCCTTGGTGATGCCGAGCAAGAGGTCCTGCGCGACCGCAGGGCGGCCTCCCTTGGCGATGATCGCCTTGTTCAGGCGCTCGAACACCGGGCGATCGACACTCTCGTCGGTCAGGAAGTCGGTGTCGCCGACCTCCACGATGCGGACCTTGCCCAACATCTGACGCACGATGATCTCGATGTGCTTGTCGTTGATGCGCACGCCCTGGAGTCGGTAGACCTCCTGGATCTCGTCCACGAGGTACTTCGCCAGCTCCTTACGGCCCTTGACCGCGAGGATGTCGTGCGGGTTCTCCGAGCCGTCCATGAGCGGCTCGCCCGAACGGACGCGGTCGCCCTCATGCACCGTGATGTAGCGCGACTTCGGGATCTGGTACGACTTCGCGTCGCCGATGTCCGGCGTCACGATGACGGTACGCTTGCCCTTGGTCTCGCGGCCGAAGGACACGACGCCCTCGATCTCGGAGATGATGGCCTTCTCCTTCGGGATACGCGCCTCGAACAGCTCCGCCACACGCGGGAGGCCGCCGGTGATGTCCTTGTTCTTGGTCGTCTCACGCGGGATCTTGGCGAGCACCTGGCCCGGCTCGACCTGCTGCTGCTCGTTGACGAACAGCGCGGCGCCGACCGGGAGGAAGTAGCTCGAGAGGACCTTGGAGTTCTTCTTCGAGGTCTCCCTGACCGAGATGCGCGGACGCACCGACGAGTCGCGGCTCTCCGTGACGACCTTACGCGACAGACCCGTGGTCTGGTCGACGCGCTCCTCCATCGAGATGCCCTCGATGATGTCCTCGAAGTGGATGAAGCCCGGCTTGTCCGTGAGGACCGGCGTGGCGAACGGCTCCCACTCCGCAAGCGTCTGGGCCTCACCGATCTTCGTACCCTCGGCGTAGAACAGCTTGGCGCCGTACACGATGGGGTAACGCTCGCGCTCGCGGCCCTGATCGTCGTGGATCGTGACCTCGCCGTTGCGGCTCATCACGGCCTGGAAGACGACGCCGTCCTCCGTCTTCTCGACGCTCTTGATGTTGTGGTAACGGACCTCACCGCCGCGGCGAACCTCATGGTTCGACTGCTCGACGGACAGGGTCGTCACACCACCAATGTGGAACGTACGCATCGTGAGCTGGGTGCCAGGCTCGCCGATGGACTGCGCGGCGATCGTACCGACCGCCTCACCCACGTTGACGAGGCGACCACGCGACAGGTCACGCCCGTAACACAGCGCGCACACGCCCTCGAGCGTCTGACACGTCAGACCCGAGCGGATGCGGATCTTCTCGATGCCCGCGTCCTCGATGGCGTCGGCCTCCGGCTCGCCGATCTCCTGGTTGGAGTCCACGAGCATGTTGTCGTTCTGATCCCAGATGGGCTCGAGCGCGACGCGGCCGAGGATACGGCTCTTGAGCGTGTCGATGACCTCGCCGCCCTCGTAGAGCGCGGTGACGTCGATGCCGTCGAGCGTACCGCAGTCGTACTCGCGCACGGTGCAGTCGTTGGCGACGTCGACGAGGCGACGGGTCAGGTAACCCGAGTTCGCCGTCTTGAGCGCCGTATCCGCCAGGCCCTTACGCGCGCCGTGCGTCGAGATGAAGTACTCGAGCACGGTCAGCCCCTCACGGAAGTTGGCCGTGATGGGCGTCTCGATGATCTCACCGGAGGGCTTGGCCATGAGGCCACGCATACCGGAGAGCTGCCTCATCTGCTGCGCCGAGCCGCGGGCGCCCGAGTTCGCCATGATGAAGATCGAGTTGAACGACAACGCGCTCTGCGTCGCGCCAGTGAGCGGGTCGACGAAGACCTGCTTCTCGATGTCACCGAGCATCGTCTCGGCGATCTGCTCGGTGCAGTTCGCCCAGATGTCGACGACCTTGTTGTAGCGCTCACCGTCGGTGATCAGACCCTCGGTGTACTGGTCCTCGATCTCGGCGACCTCTTCACGCGAGCCGCCCACGATCTCCCACTTGTTCTCGGGGATGACCATATCCTTCATCGCGATGGAGACGCCCGCCTTGGTGGCGTAGGTGTAGCCCATGGTGCGCATCGCGTCGGCGAGCAGGACGGTCTTCTTGCTGCCGGCGCGGCGGTACGCCATGTCGATGAGCTTACCCAGCGACTTCTTGTCCATCTGACGGTTCACCTCCGCGAAGGTGATCTCGCGGGGGATGATGTCGTAGAGGAGCACGCGACCGGTGGTGGTCATGTGCATCTCGGCCTCGTGGCGGACCTTGATGGACGCCTGGAGGTCGAGCTGGCCATGATCGTAGGCCATGCGGACCTCCTCATGGCTCGAGTAGACGCCCTGCGTCGCGTGACCCTCGTCGTCCTCGCGGTAGCAACCCTTCGCGAAGGGGCGCTCACGCGTCATGTAGTAGCAGCCCAGGACGATGTCCTGAGACGGCACGATGATGGGCGAGCCGTGGGCCGGCGAGAGGATGTTGTTCGTGCTCAGCAGGAGCACGCGCGACTCCATCTGCGCCTCGAGAGAGAGCGGCAGGTGGACGGCCATCTGGTCGCCGTCGAAGTCGGCGTTGTAGGCCGAGCAGACGAGCGGGTGGACGCGGATGGCCTTGCCCTCGACGAGCACCGGCTCGAACGCCTGGATGCCCAGACGGTGGAGCGTCGGCGCGCGGTTCAGGAGCACGGGGTGCTCCTTGATGACCTCGTCGAGGATGTCCCAGACCTCGGACTTCTCCTTCTCGACCATCTTCTTCGCGCTCTTGATGGTCGTGACGTAGCCACGATCCTCGAGCTTGTTGTAGATGAACGGCTTGAAGAGCTCGAGGGCCATCTTCTTGGGGAGGCCGCACTGGTGGAGCTTGAGCTCGGGGCCGGCCACGATGACCGAGCGACCCGAGTAGTCCACGCGCTTGCCGAGCAGGTTCTGCCTGAAGCGACCCTGCTTGCCCTTGATCATGTCCGAGAGCGACTTCAGCGGGCGCTTGTTCGGCCCCGTGATCGTCTTGCCGCGGCGGCCGTTGTCGAACAACGCGTCGACGGCCTCCTGAAGCATGCGCTTCTCGTTGCGGATGATGATCTCGGGAGCGTGCAGCTCGAGCAGTCGCTTGAGTCGGTTGTTCCTGTTGATCACGCGGCGGTAGAGGTCGTTCAGGTCGGAGGTCGCGAAGCGGCCGCCGTCCAGAGGCACCAGCGGACGCAGGTCCGGCGGGAGCACGGGAACGACATCGAGGATGAGCCACTCGGCCTGGTTGAGCGAGTCGCGCACGGCCTCGATGATCTTGAGGCGCTTGGAGATGCGCTTGCGCTTGGCCTCACTGGAGGCCTCCTTCATCTCGGCGCGGAGCTCCTCGCCGATGCGATGGATGTCCATCCCGGAGAGCAGCTGCTTGATGGCCTCGGCGCCCATCTCCGCCTCGAAGACGTCGCCGAAGTCCTCCTTGTACTGCATGTACTTCTGCTCCGAGATCACCTCGCCCGTGGACAGGGGAGTGAGACCCGGATCGGTCACGATGTACGCCACGCAGTAGAGGACCTTCTCGAGGTCCTTGAGCGTGATGTCGAGCAGGTTGCCGATACGCGAGGGCAGGCTCTTGAGGAACCAGATGTGCGCGACGGGCGTGGCGAGGTTGATGTGGCCGAGGCGCTCACGACGCACCTTCGACTGGATCACCTCGACGCCGCACTTCTCGCAGACCACACCGCGGTGCTTCATGCGCTTGTACTTGCCGCACAGGCACTCGTAGTCCTTGACCGGCCCGAAGATCTTCGCGCAGAAGAGTCCATCGCGCTCGGGCTTGAACGTACGGTAGTTGATCGTCTCCGGCTTCTTGACCTCGCCGTGGCTCCACTCCCGGATCTTGTCCGGGCTCGCGATTCCGATGCGGATCGCGGAGAAGCTAAGCGGATCTTTCGGCTTCTCGAAAAAGCTGAAGATGTCCTTCACGTGTATCTCCTCGTTGCGCTCGCGGCGTGGCAATCACGTCGCGATGTATCTCTCAAGTCTTTGATTCGGGCACCCAGGACGCCGCCTCGCCCGTCGCGGCGGAGCGCGCCTCTCGAAAGAGACGCGCTCCGCCGCGCGAGCGCGCGGCGGTAGGGTCAGGCGTACTTCTCGAGCAGCTCGACGTTCAGGCACAGCGCCTGGAGCTCCTTGATGAGCACGTTGAAGCTCTCCGGCAGGCCCGGGTCCAGCGAGAAGTCGCCCTTGACGATCGCCTCGTAGATTCGGGTACGCCCGGTCACGTCGTCGGACTTGACCGTGAGGAACTCCTGGAGCGTGTACGCGGCGCCATACGCCTCGATCGCCCAGACCTCCATCTCGCCGAGACGCTGACCACCGAACTGCGCCTTACCACCCAGCGGCTGCTGGGTGACGAGCGAGTACGGCCCGATCGAACGGGCGTGGATCTTGTCGTCGACGAGGTGGTGGAGCTTGAGCACGTACATGACGCCGACGGTGACGTCGTTGGAGAAGGCCTCACCGGTGCGTCCGTCATAGAGGACGGACTGGCCGGAGCGCTTGAAGCCCGCGAGCTCGAGCAGATCTCGGATCTGCTCCTCGGGGGCGCCGTCGAAGACCGGCGTGGCGACGTGGACGCCGCGCAGCATGGTCTTGGCGACCTCGCGGAGCTGGTCGTCGTCGGTGGCCTTGATGATCTCGAGGTGGCCTCCGTTGTCGGCGAACACCTTCTCGAGGTAGCTGCGAAGACGCTCGGGCTTGCCGGCCTCCTCGAGCATCTCGGCGATGCGCCAACCGAGACCCTTCGCGGCCCACCCGAGGTGGGTCTCGAGGATCTGCCCGACGTTCATGCGCGAGGGCACGCCCAGCGGGTTCAGGACCATCTCGACCTGGCGTCCGTCCTCGAGGAACGGCATGTCCTCGATCGGGAGGATGCGGCTGATGACGCCCTTGTTGCCGTGGCGGCCGGCCATCTTGTCGCCGACCTGAAGCTTGCGCTTGATGGCCACGTAGACCTTGACCATCTTGATGACGCCGGGGGGAAGCTCGTCGCCCTTGTGGAGCTTCTCGATCTTCTCGCCGTAGTTCATGCGGATGACGAGGATCTGATCCTCGACGTCACCCAGGATCTGCATGAGCTTGTCGGTCGTGCCGTCGTCGACGACCAGGTCGGTCCAGTAGCGGCGAGGCACGGTCGAGAGCACGTCGTCGTCGAGCGAGGTGCCCTTGGCGATGAGCTCGTTGCGCGACTCGTCGTAGAGCGAGAGCGAGAGCTTCTGACCGCGGAGGATGTCGCGGACCTTACGGAAGGCCGCGTCGCGGAGGATGCGGATCTCGTCGTTCTGATCCTTGAGGAGCTTCGCCTCCTCAGCGTCCTCGATGGACTGGCTGCGGGCGTCCTTGTCGGCGCCCTGGCGCGAGAACACTCGCGCTCCGATGACCGTACCCGAGGCGCCCGGGGGCATCCTGAGCGAGGTGTCACGGACGTCGCCGGCCTTCTCGCCGAAGATGGCACGGAGCAGCTTCTCCTCGGGGGAGAGCTGCGTCTCGCCCTTGGGCGTGATCTTACCGACGAGGATGTCTCCCGAAGAGACCTCAGCGCCGATGCGCACGATGCCGGACGCGTCGAGGTCGGCGAGGGCCTCCTCACCGACGTTCGGGATGTCGCGGGTGATCTCCTCGGCGCCGAGCTTGGTGTCACGGGCGACACACTCGAACTCCTCGATGTGGATCGAGGTGTAGTGGTCCTCCTTGACGAGGGCCTCGGAGATGAGGATCGAGTCCTCGAAGTTGTAACCGCCCCACGGCATGAAGGCGACGACGACGTTGCGACCGAGCGCGAGCTCGCCGCGCTGCGTCGACGGTCCGTCGGCGAGCACCTCGCCAAGCTCCACGCGATCACCCACCGATACGATCGGCTTCTGGTTGATGCACGTGGCCTGGTTCGAGCGGGTGAACTTCATCAGCTTGTAGATGTCAGGCTTGACGAAGAGCTGCTCGGGGGACTGGTCGGGGCGCACGACGATACGCTCGGCGTCGACGGACTCGACGACGCCGGGGTGACGTGCGGTGATGGCGACGCCGGAGTCCTGCGCGACCTTACGCTCGATGCCGGTTCCCACGAGGGGGGCGTCGGTGCGAAGGAGCGGCACGGCCTGGCGCTGCATGTTCGAGCCCATGAGCGCGCGGTTGGCGTCATCGTTCTCGAGGAACGGGATGAGGCCGGCGCCCACGGAGACGAGCTGGTTGGGCGAGACGTCCATCAGCGTGACGACCTCGGGGCCGACCGTGCGGGTGTCACCGGCCTGACGCACCGAGACCTGCTCGTTGAGGAACGTGCCGTCGGGGCCGAGCTCGGAGTTCGCCTGGGCGATGATGTTGTCCTGCTCCTCGAGCGCGGAGTAGTAGCGGACGTCGCGTGAGGCGATGCCGTTCTCGACCTTACGGTAGGGCGTCTCGATGAAGCCGTACTCGTTGATGCGCCCGTAGGTCGAGAGCGACGCGATGAGTCCAATGTTGGGACCCTCGGGCGTCTCGATGGGGCAGATGCGACCGTAGTGAGTGACGTGGACGTCGCGGACTTCGAAGCCGGCGCGGTCACGGGTCAGACCTCCGGGTCCGAGCGCGGAGAGGCGACGCTTGTGCGTGACCTCGCTCAGGGGGTTCGTCTGGTCCATGAACTGGCTGAGCTGGCTGGAGCCGAAGTACTCCTTGATGACCGCGCTCACGGGCTTGGCGTTGATGAGGTCGTCGGGCATGAGCGTCTCGAGCTCCTGCGACATGCTCATGCGCTCTTTGATGCCACGCTCCATACGAACCAGGCCGATGCGGTACTGGTTCTCGAGCAGCTCACCGACGGTACGAACTCGGCGGTTGCCGAGGTGATCGATGTCGTCGATGTTGCCGCGGCCGTTCTTGAGCTCGATGAGGTAGCGGACGGCCTCGAGGATGTCCTCCTCACGAAGCGTCTGCATGCGCCAGGGCTCGAGCTCGCGCTGGATCTCGTCGAGCTGACCCTGGAACTTGCCCACGGCCTTGTCGTCGCCCTCGGCATCGGCGAGCGACGCCATGATCTCGCGCTCACGCTCCTCGAGGGGCTCCACCGTCGCGCGGTGGAACTTGTAGTTGAGCTTGAGGCGGCCGACCTTGGAGAGGTTGTAGCGCTCGGGGTTGAAGAACAGGTTGTCGAACAGGTTCTGGGCCTGCTCCGGCGTGGGGGGGTCGCCCGGGCGCAGACGCTGGTAGATCTCGAGGATCGACTCGTCGGGGCTCGAGACCTTGTCGGCGATCAGCGTGTTCCTCAGGTAGGGACCCGAGTTGACGTTGTCGATGAAGAGGACCTTGATGGCGTTCAGGCCACGCTCGGCGAGCTCGTCGACGAGCTTCTCGGTGATCTCCTCGTTGCACTCGAGGATGACCTCGCCGGTGGAGGGGTCGAAGACGTCCTCGGCGGCGACCTTGCCCACGAGCTCGACGAGCGAGATGGGCACGCGGGTCATCTTGGCGCGGGCGAGCTTACGGATCGCGGATCGCGTGAACTTCTTGCCCTTCTTGACGATGACCTTGCCGTCGGGATCGACGACCTCGAGCGAGGCGACCTGTCCGGCGAGGACCTCGAGGTCGATCGACTTGAAGTACATGCCGTCCTCGAGGGTGATGTCCTCGAAGTCGTAGTACATGTTGAGCAGCTCCTCGGTCGAATAACCGAGGGCACGCAGCAGGACGGTCGCGGGCATCTTGCGCTTGCGGTCGATGCGCACGTGCAGGATGTCCTTGGCGTCGAACTCGAAGTCGAGCCAGGAGCCGCGGTAGGGGATCACGCGGGCCGAGTAGAGGTACTTGCCCGACGAGTGGCTCTTGCCCTTGTCGTGGTCGAAGAAGGCGCCCGGCGAGCGGTGCAGCTGGCTGACGATGACGCGCTCGGTCCCGTTGACGATGAAGGTGCCCTTCATGGTCATGAGGGGGATCTCCCCGAAGAAGACCTCCTTCTCCTTGACGTCATGGATGGAGCGGCTGCCCGTGGCCTCGTCGATGTCCCAGATGACGAGACGGATGACGACCTTGAGCGGGGCGGCGTAGGTCATGCCACGCGCCATGCACTCGTCGATGTCGTACTTGGGCTTGTCGAGGTGGTAGCTGACGAACTCGAGGTTCGCCGTCTCGTTGAAATCCTTGATCGGGAAGACGCTGTAGAAGACCTCCTGCAGCCCAATATCCGAGCGCTCGTCCTTCGGCGTATCGAGCTGGAGGAACTCCTCGTAGGAGCGCCGCTGGATATCGATAAGGTTGGGGATGTCGACGATCTTGTCGATCGACCCGTAGTCCTTGCGGAGCCGGAAGTTCTCCTTAATCACGTGACCCATCGTCTCTCCTTCAACAGCGGTCTTTCGGACCGTTACGTTGACGCCGCCGTTGGCGGCGCCTCGCCCCTCGCTCGCGAACATTCAGGCAGGTGGACCTGCCTGGGTGTTCGTGCGTAGAGGCCGAATGCTCTGGCCCTAACTCCGACCCTGGGCGCCCTCCTCATGGAGGAGCGCCGGGTCGCGTCAGGGCTACGTGTGCGTCTGTATCTTCTCGTTCAACTCTAAAATCGTGCTCGGTTCCAGGTCCACGCGAGGGCTCGAGGGAGGCAAGAAACGTAGAAATCGCGCCACCGCGGATCGACCTCGACCTCTCGGCCTTCGATACGGCGCACTCTTCTCTACGGGATGAACGGCCCCTGTTCCATGCGGGACACGCTCCCCTCAACTTGCTGACTATGGTGTCGCCCTCAACGACTCACCCGCGCTTTGCAATTGGATCCGAGAGCCCACTCGGACCTTGAGCTGGGCTCCACTCAACCCTGCTCCACCTCACTCGCGCGACGGATTTACGGCGCACGGAGTGAAGGTCGCGCATGTTAAGCATCGAAAATACCAGGGTCAACCCCAAAAAGATTTCTTTTTGATCCCTTCAGGACTTGACTCCGGAGCGTCGAGCAAGGAGTTCGAGCGCGTCAGCGAGGGCGCCGTCCCGACCGTCGGGATTCACGCACAGCATGCGAGAGAGGACGGCGCGGAGCTCGACATCCTCGACCCGCTCGAGGCGACGTTGCCAGGCCGCGCCAGGGTCGAGCAGCTCCTGGAAGCCGATGACGAGGCGCTCGCCTCGATACATCGCGTAGAGGATCGCCCCGAGGCTGAAGACGTCGGCGCGGGCGTCGTAGGTGGCGTCGTCGACCCAGAGCTCGGGCGCGCGGTAGGCGCCCTCCCCAAGCTCGGTGGGGAGGTCGTCGTCGATCGAGTCGAAGTTGGCCATGCGGGCGAAGTCGAAGTCGGCGATCCGGATGGGGACCTGGCCCTCGGGGTCGAGCCGGATGGAGCCAGGGTGTAGATTCTTGTGGACCACGTCGCACTCGTGCATGAACGAGACCCCCTTGTGCAGGTGGTAGGCAAGCTCCCACATGTCGTCCGTGCGCTCGGACTCGGAGGCATCGAGCCATCCATAGAGGGTCTCGGGGCCCACGTACTCAAGGACGATGTAGAAGACGAGCTCGTCGTCGACGTCTCTGATGAGCTCGTGGGCGCGGGCGACGTAGGGGTTCGGGCCGAGCTTCTCGAGCGCCTCCATGTCACGGAGCGCGCGCGCGATCAGTCGCTGACGCCGCGAGGGCGGTGTCAGGCGCACGAACGAGTAGGCCTTGATGCGCACGCGGCCGCGTGCGCGCAGCAGCTTGTGCGCGCCGAGGTACTCACGGTAGGGGAGCCCCTCGCTGTCGAGTGACTCACGGATGTCGTAGTTCGGGATGACCGGCAGACGAGACAGCGGGAACGCTCTGGGGACGAGGCGATCGACGATCAGCTGCTTGAGCTCGTCGTCGACCTGTCTCTTATACACATCTCCGAGCCCACGAGACAGGCAGAAATCTCG
>CAJXPN010000054.1 GCA_913058025.1 uncultured Myxococcales bacterium
CGAGATTTCTGCCTGTCTCGTGGGCTCGGAGATGTGTATAAGAGACAGCCTCTACGACGTCGTGGAGGCAGGCGCGCTCGCCTACTCCGTCGTCGCCAGAGACCGCTCCTCCATCGACGGCATCAACATCCTCCAGGCCACGCGCGCGGCCATGAAGGAGGCCGTCGAGGACGTCATCGGGCAGCTCGAGGAGCCCGCCGAGCGCGTCTACATCGACGGCAACCAGTACATCGACATCGACACCCCACAGTCCGCCGTCATCAAGGGCGACGGGCGCAGCTACGCCATCGCCGCGGCCTCCATCCTCGCGAAGGTCTCGCGAGACCGCCTCATGGTCGAACTCCACGCGTCCTGGCCCGAGTATGGCTTCGACCGGCACAAGGGCTACGGCACGAAGGCCCATCGTGAGGCGATCGTCGAGCACGGCCCGTGCCCCCACCACCGCTCCTCTTTCGCGGGCGTGAAGGAGCACTGGGAGCGGCTGCGCGAGGCCGAGCAGGAGTGAGGCAACGCCGCCACCTCTCGGGCCGATAACCTCCGCGTCGACGCACCATGTGTGCAGGCGGGAGGGCGCATGGGGCAAGATGAGTCAGAGGAGGCCGTGGACCCGAGGAGGGCACTCGGCGCACGCGGTGAGGCGTGCGCCGCGGCGTGCTTGGCGAAGCGAGGGTGGTCGATCGAGGCGACGAACTGGAGGTTCGGCGGCGGCGAACTCGACATCGTGGCGAGCCGTCCTCACGGAGAGGGCGAGCTCGTGATCTTCGTGGAGGTCAAGACCCGCGCCCGAGGCGCGCGCGCTCGCCCCGAGTCCTCGGTGACCGCGCGCAAGCGACGCCAGATCGTGGCGTTGGCGAAGGCGTACTTGCGAGAGCGTGGAGTGGGACCTGTCAGCGCGCGCTTCGACGTGATCGCGGTGTCCGTCCGAGGGGAGGAGAGGGCGCGCGTGCGTCACATGCCCGGCGCGTTCGACTCCCGCGGCGCGCTGCGGTGACGCGGTCAGGGCTTGGCCTTGGCCTTCGCCTCTTCTGCCTTCTTCTCGGCGGCGCGCCGGACCTTCGCGGCAGCGAGCGCCGTGGCGAGGTCGTCGCGCTTGAGCGTGGAGAACACGGTGTCTCGGGCCTGGAAGATCGCCGCGTTGAACTCCTGGCCCGCGGGCATCTTCGCGTGGGGGACGCCGTCCAGGTAGAGGACGGTCGAGCCCCGCTGCTCGATGAGGAGCTCGCGGGCGCCTCCAGTGTGTGTGTGCCTGCTCGTGTCCGCGCCCTCCACGCGCGCCGTGGGCGCGACGGCGAGGTCGGCGTGACGGCGCGCGGCGACCTCGCGCATCGCCTTGGCCCACTCCTTCGCGTCGAGCTCGGAGTCCCACTCGGAGACATGAGCAGTGAGGATGGCGCCGTCCTTCGCGCGCCAGGATCGCAGCCGGTCCCCGTCCCAGCCCGCGGTCGACTCGAGCGGGGAAGACGTCGCCGCGCCCTCTCCGCGCACGAGCAGCCCCTCCTTGAGCAGGAGGTAGAGCTGATACTCGCCCATGACGTTGTCGTAGAAGGGCGTGAGGTTTTTGACGACAGGGCCGAGTGAGTACGAGAGGAAGACCGGATCGTCCCGCTCCTCGAGGAACCGCTCGGGATGGAGGATCTGCTCGGTGGACACGGGGGCGTCAGCGTAGACGGCGTCGAGCTCTCCCCATGTCCGCCCGGCGCGAGCGGACACGACGAAGCGCAGGCCCGCGAGGTAGGGGAACATGAGGGACTCTTTGATGAAGAGCGGGGCGGCGTCGAGCGCGCCCGGCGGCTTCGCCGAGTCGTCGTCGCCCAACATCTTCTCCATCGCGCCCAGGTCGTCCATGGACATGTTCGTCAGGATGCTGGCGAGCAGGGTCATGTCTGCCATCGACGTCTGGTTCCCGTCGGGGAGCGTCTTGGACTCGTAGAGGCTGAAGTCGAGCATGACGAGCGTGGCGTCGCCCTCGATGAGGGCGCTGCGCGCGAGCGAGAAGTCACTGTTCTCCTTGCCGGTGAACGGGCCCTGGAGGGACTCGATGTCGAAGCGCTGGTCCTGGATCGCGTGGAAGAGTTCGTGGGCCATGGTGGGGCGCTGGAGCGATTCGGGGAGGCCCTTCATGATGAAGAGCTCCTTGGCCTTGGGATCGTAGAACCCCGCGATCTGCTCGGTGAGCAGGTCGAGCATGAGCTTCTTGTAGTTCAGGTCCTTCGGGAGCGCGCCGATCGCGCCGAGCGCGATCGCCTCGTCTGCGATCTCGGCGTCGGTGTACTGCTCACTGATCATGGACAGGAGCCGCTCACGGAGCTGCGCCTCGTCGTAGAGACCTTTCTTGATGGCCCCGGTCGCCTCGAGCCCACGCGATGTTCCGATGTCGACGACGATCGCGTCGGCCTCCTTGAGTAGACGAGCGGTCGGCGGCTTGTCGGGCGGCGGGGTCTTGGGTCCCTTGGCCAGTGCGGGCGAGGCGATCAACGTGGCGAGCGCGAGCGCGCTCGCTCGGGCGGTGAGGGTCCGTGTGCGGGGTGGCATCCATGCTCCTTGGGCGACGAGGTTCTCGAGCGGATCGTGCTCAGACCTGTAGAGGGTGACATGAGCGCGCGCTGGTGGGCAACGCGAGCGCGCGCGGGAATCATCCCTGACTGCTTGACGCGCGCGCGGCGGCTTTGCGAGTATGCACGCGGTCGAACGATGTGAAAGAGAACAGGCGCGCGCCTCACGCGAAGAGCGGTGAGGCGCGGGCATCCATGAGCCAGGGTGACGAGCGGATGAAGCAGCGAGCGAAGAGGATGTCTGGGGTGTTCACGGTCGCGCTCGCGTTGACGTGGGGGGCGGGGTGCACCGAGACCGACCTCTACGCGCCGTGTGATCTCGACCCGAACTCGGCGAGCCAGCAGACGCGCGTGTGCGCTCAGGACGACACCGAGTACAGCTGCGTCGTCTCGAACTACCTCCAGTGCGAGACGCGGAGCTGCGCGCGCTTCGAGGGCAGCGCGACCTTCTGCACGCTCCCGTGCGTCAACGACAGCGACTGCGCGCCTGGCGGGAGCTGCATCGAGTTCGTGATCCAGTCGGGTCAGAGCTACTGCGTCGAAGACCAGTGAACTCCCCGGGCACCTGCTGACGTGAGGTGTTCGGGTGGAGTTCGAGATTTTTCAATGAGTTGGAGGGTTTGGTTGACGCGTCGGGGGGCGCGGCCGTACGCTTGCGAGGCCTGCAATACAGGCCGCGTGTGTGGACGTTTCCAGCGCGGCCTATTTGGAGTAAAGTGCGCGCGTAACGTAACCGCGCATGCGGGCGACGCCTCGAGGAGCGTGTCGCCAACTCCCACCCCCCGCCGAGGGACCGATGACGTCTCGACCCGTTCGCCTCTTGCTCACGACGATCGCGCTGACCTGCGCCTTCGTGGCGCCCGCCGTTGCTCAGGATGACGACTTCACGTTCGATGAGGGGGCGTCTGCCGAGATGTCCTCGGAGCAGGAGGAACTCGCGGCGTACCTCGAGGAGGGGCAAGCGCTCTACAAGAACAAGCGCTACCCCGAGGCCTCGAACCTCTTCTACAAGATCATCATCAGCGAGGACCCTGGCGCGGACGCGCTGCGTCAGCAGGCCGAGTACGAGCTGGGCAAGACGCTCTTCCTGATGGGCCTCTACCAGGGCGCGCTGGACTACTTCGGCCGCGTGGTGGACGTGGGTGAGTCGCACCCGTACTTCAAACCCACGCTGCGTGGCCTGGTGCTGCTGACGGACGTGATCCCCTCGGATCCGACGTTGCTGCTCAGGCTGGCGGCGTACAAGGACTCGTTCCCCGCGGACGTGCCCAAGAAGTACCGCGCGCAGTTCGCGTACCTGGTGGGCCGCGAGCTGTACTCGAACGGCCTGTTCGATGACGCGATCGGCCTGCTCGACGCGATTCCGTCGAAGGACGCGCGCTTCTTGAAGGCTCGCTACATCATGGGAGTGTCCCACGCCGCGCTCTACGACGCCGAGGGCGCGCTGGATTCGTTCAGGCAGGTGCTCCGCGTGCTCGTCTCCCGTGAGGAGGAAGAGGGCGAGCTCACGCCGGTCGAGCGCGACCAGCTCGAGCTGACCTACATCGGCATGGCGCGTGTGTTCTACTCGGCGGGCCGGGGCAACTACGCCAAGGCGCTCAAGTACTACGACAAGGTCCCCAGGACCTCGCCCAACTGGCCCAAGGCGCTCTTCGAGGCGAGCTGGGTCCACTTCCAGCTCAACGACCTGAGCAAGGCGCTGGGCAACATCCACTCGCTCAACGCGCCGTTCTTCTCGGACTCGTACTTCCCCGAGGCACCGATCCTCGCGGGCGTGATCTTCTTCTACAACTGCAAGTATGCGCGCGTGCGCTACGAGCTTGAGGAGTTCGAGTACTCGTACCTGCCGTTGATGGACGAGATCGACGCGATCCTCTCGGAGTACCGCGACAACGACGCGGGGCTCGTCGACTGGCTCGAGCAGCTCAAGGCCGGTGAGGTCGAGGCCAACGAGCGCCTCCTCAGGATCCTCACGGCCGCGCTCGACGACAAGGTCCTGCGCCGCAAGATCCAGCTCTTCGAGGCGATCGGTAAGGAGAAGAAGACGCTCGAGGCGATGCCCGGGAGCTGGGTCTCGGGGGACCTCGGGCAGGAGATGGCCGGGTCGAACGACCTGGCGCTCTCGCTCTCGCGTGACGGCGCCGGCGACCTCGTGCGCACGCGCCTGACGAGTGTGAAGAAGCAGATCGTGGATTTGAACGTGAACCGAGAGCGGATCCTGTTCGAGGTCGCTCGCGCCGAGAAGGGCGAGATCGACACGGACATGGCGGCCGAGATGGAGGTGAGCTCGAACGTGACCGAGGCCGAGAGGGTCGAGGTCACCGACGAGGAACTCTACTGGACGTTCGATGGTGAGTACTGGAAGGACGAGCTCGGCTACTACTCGTTCGATGTGAACACGGAGTGCAAGCGCTGAGCAGCGTGAGCCAGGAGGAGCGAGATGAAGACGACTCAACTCATGACGAACACTGGGCGCGCCGTGCGCGCGCTTGCGCTGGGCCTCGTGCTCGCGCTCGCGGTGAGCGCGCCCGTGGTCGCGCAGCCGCGCAACGCGGACAAGAAAGAGATCCAGCTCGGCGAGGTCGAGGACGCGAAGTCTCTGACTGGCGACGCCGCAGGCCTGGGCGGCGACCGCTCCCGGGCGGACGCCGTGAGCGCCGAGGACAACTTCAAGGAAGAGAAGGAGTTCGAGTCGGCCAAGAAGCTCGATGAGCAGATCGTCCGGATCAAGAAGCTCATCAAGATCACGCCAGAGGACCACCCGGATCGGCCGCAGTTCCTCTTCAACCTCGCCGAACTCTACTGGTCCAAGGCCAAGTTCTACTACTCGAAGGCCTACGCCAAACAGGACGAGTGCTACGAGCTCGCCGACGTGGCGAAGTCGGGCGACGAGAAGGACATCAAGAAGCAGCAGCGCTGTGAAGTGCAGATGAAGGACATGCTCCGCGAGGTCAAGAGCCAGCGCGAGAACACCGTCCGCCTGTACGTCGAGATCATCCAGAAGCACGACAACTTCAGGAACATGGACGAGGTGTACTATTACCTCGGCGCCAACCTGATGGAGATCGGGCGTCGCCCCGACGCGCTCAACCAGTTCCGCGACCTGGTGCGCAAGTACCCGACCTCGCGCTTCGTGCCCAACGTCCTCGTGGCGTTCGGCGACTTCGCCTTCGACGGCGACGACATGGACGAGGCCCTGAAGGCCTACGACCGCGTCACAAAGAACTACAAGGGATCGGCGGTCTACGGCTACGCGACCTACAAGAAGGCGTGGTGCTATTTCAACCTGGACAACAAGAAGAAGGCGCTCGAGCTCTTCCTCGAGACCAACAACTACGCAAAGAAGTACCCGAACCTGCCCAACTCCAAGCCGCTGCGTCGCCAGTCCGTCAAGGACATCGTGATGACGTACTCGTTCGTGGGATCGGCCGACAAGGCGATCGGCTTCTTCACGAAGGTGACCGACGACGACCGCGAAGAGTGGATGAAGATGACGGAGCGCCTCGCGCTCTTCTACTCGGACAAGGGCAAGTACTCGGACGCGATCTCGCTCTACCGAAAGCTCATCTCGTTGAACCAGGAGTCGGTCAAGGTCGTCGACTACCAGCTCGAGATCGTGCGTAACGAGGTCAACAACAACATGTACTCGCAGGGCACGGTCGGAGAGATCGTGCGCCTGATGATCCTCGTCAACTGCATCGACAACGACGGCGAGTGTCCGACGTACGAGGCGCTCGGCCAGAAGAAGGCGAGGACGCTGCCGGTCAACGACCGGGACGTGGCCGAGAAGAACTACCCCGAGACGAGAAAGAAGGTCGAGCTGCTCGCCAAGACCTGGGCCAAGACCTACCACCGCGAGGCGCAGCAGACCCGAAACGCCGACCTCTACCAGAACGCGTACTTCCTCTACCTCGTGTACCTGGACACGTTCCCCGACTCGAAGGACATCTATGAGATGACGTTCTTCTATGGGGAGCTGCTCTACAAGCTCAAGCAGTACGATGAGGCGGCGGCCGCCTACGAGGCCGCCTTCAAGCTCGAGAACGAGGGCAAGTACACCGAGGAGATCGTCCACGCGTCGGTGTCTTCGTACTTCCGCGACATCAAGGTCTCGGAGAAGAAGGCCACGTTGGACAAGGGCACCGACGACGTCTACACGGTCTCGACGAAGGACGACGACGGCAAGGACGGCAAGACCAAGAAGGTCAGGAAGGGGCCGCCCGAGGCCAAGGAGTTCCCACAGCTCCAGAAGGACTTCATCGCCGCGTGCGACCGCTACATCAAGTTCGCCCCCGAGGGCGACCAGATCGTGAACGTGAAGTACACGCGGGCGAGGACGTACTACGACTTCTTCCACCTCAAGGACGCGGGCGCGGCGTTCCGCCAACTCGTCTACGACCACCCCAAGCACGAGCTCGCGATCATCGCGGCGAACCTGCACCTCGCCTCGCTCGAGGAGTCGCAAGACTACGACGCGCTCGAGGTCGCCGTGGCCGAGTACCGCGACAAGAAGCCGCTGGACGACGAGTCGTTCAACAACGACGTCACCACGATGTACTCACGTATCAAGTTCAAGAAGTGCACGCTCTTCAACGACCGCGAGCAGTGGGACGAGGGCGCGAGGTGCTTCGTCGAGTTCTACCGAACATTTCCCGCGTCGCCCTACATCGACAAGGCGCTCTACAACGCCGCGCTCAACTACGAGCGCACGTTCGAGCTTAGCAAGGCGATCAAGGTCCGCATGTTCCTGCTGGAGGCGACTCCTGGTTCCGAGCTCGCGCCGATCACGCTCTACAACGTGGCCGCGAACTTCCACGCCATCGCCGTCTACAGCAAGGCCGCGCAGTTCTACGAGTTGTTCGTGGTCAACTTCCCCGACCACGAGAAGGCCGAGGCCGCGCTCTCGAACGCGTCGACCTTCCTGCAGGGCATGGGTCAGAGCGAGCGCGCGGTGAGCGCGTACGAGAAGTACCTGGAGCTGTTCGGTAAGAAGAAGCGCGACAAGGGCGCCGAGGTGTTCTTCCAGATCGCCAAGATCTACGGGGAGGAGGGCCGCAAGCGCGCCGCGTTCGAGCAGTACGAGCAGTACCTGCGCAAGTGGGCGAAGTACGGAACGAACGACCGCCGAATCCAGTCTCACTTGGCGCTCGGGCTCTTCTACTGGAACCGCGACGGCAAGACGAATCGCAAGAAGGCGCTCGCGGAGTTCGAGCGCACGCTCAAGGTCTACAACAAGATCCCGAAGTCCGAGCAGGAGAAGATGCGCGAGGGCCGCGACGCCGCGGCGCAGGCGATGTTCCTGATCGGCGAGGACTCCTACGAGGACCTCGAGAAGATGAAGATCGACTCGAGCAACAACAAGGAGCTCAAGAAGAAGCTGAACAAGAAGGTCGCCAAGTCCAAGGAGGTCCAGAAGATCTACGAGAAGGTGATCCTGTTCGGGCGCCCCGACTGGGCGATCGCGGCGCTCTACCGTATCGGCACGAGCTACGAGAACTTCGCCGACTCGCTGCGCGCCTCGCCGTGTCCCCGAAAGCTCACGTACGACCAGTGCGAGATCTACAAGGGCCTGCTCGAGGACAACGCGGGTCAGATCGAGACGAACGCCGTGACCTTCTACGAGAAGTCGCTGGAGGCCGCGCGTCAGGCGAACTGGTTCAACAAGTACACCAAGCTCGCGGAGACGCGGCTCGCCAAGATCAAGCCCAGGCAGTACCGCAAGCCGAGTGAGCTGCGCTCCGAGCCGGATCACGTCCAGCAGGGCGTGGGCAAGGTCGCCTTCATCAGCGAGATCAAGGACGAGGATCGCCTCGACGACTTCGATAAGAAGGAAGAGGCCAAGTCAGAGGGTGAGGAGGGCGCGCAGTGAAGATCGGAGCAACCACGAAGAAGATCGCGTTGGCGCTTGGCGCGATCGCGATGACCGCAGCCTGCACGACCACGAGCCCGGGCACGAAGGACCCCAAACTCATCGCCGAGCAGGAACTCCAGGAGAAGGAGCTGCCCAAGGCCGAGGCGATCGACGAGTTCAACAAGGGACGCGACGCGTACGCGCGCGGCGAGCTCGACGAGGCGATCAAGCGGATGGAGGGAGCTGCCTCGATCGACGACCGCTTCTCCAAGGCGTACTTCAACGTCGGCGTGATCTATGAGGAGAAGGGCGACAAGGGGAAGGCGCGCGAGTACTACACGCGGGCCGCGAACGCCTCGACGCGCTTCGCCTCGCCGCACGTGAACCTGGGGCGCATGGCGCTCGTCGAGGACAAGACCGACGAGGCCTGGGGCCACTTCCAGGACGCGCTCAAGGAGGACCCTTACGATCCTCAGGCGCACAACAACGTGAGCGTGATGCTGCGAGAGCGTAAGGAGTACAAGGAGGCGGTGCGCCACGCGCGCCGCAGCCTCGTGGCCGACTCGCAGAACACGAAGGCGTACGCGAATCTGGCGCTCATCTACTACGAGATGGGCCTCAAGGACGTCTCCCGCCTGGTGGTCCAGAACGCGCTCCTCATCACCGAGGAGGATCCGGATCTGTGGAACACGTACGGGCTCATAGAGCTCGCGGACAACGACGTGACCGCGGCGATCAGTCGGTTCAGGAAGGCGCTCGAGCTCGAGCCCGACCACGTGCCGGCGCTGATGAACATGGGCGCGATCGTGTTGAGCGTGCGTGACTACGAGCGCGCGATCTCGTTGTTCGAGAAGGCGCTCGAGCACCGCCCCGGTGAGATCGAGGCGAAGGTGTCCATCGGGGTGGCCAAGCGCGGCCTGGGGGACCTTGTCGAGGCCGAGCGGATCTACAAGGACGTCCTCAAGGAGGACCCGAACAACCCGCTGGCGCTGTTCAACCTGGGCATCCTCGAGCAGGAGCACCTCGCCCAGGACACGTTGATGGGCGAGGGGACCGAGCCGCCCGAGGACCCCGTCGGGCAGCTTCGTTGGAACGCGGACAACCTCGAGAAGGCCGTGGCGAACTACGAGCGCGGCCGCGAGTTCTTCCAGAAGTTCGTGGACACGTACGACGGAGACAAGCAGGAGTACGTGGCCGAGGCGTCCGGTCGCATCAAGGACTGTGGCAAGCAGATCGAGTCGGCCAAGCAGCAGGCCGAGCTGTTGCGTGAGAACGCGACCGAGCTCGACGCCGCGATGAAGGAGGCGCCGCCCGCGGACGACGACGCAGACTCCGACGAGCAGTGAGCCTGAGGCGGATGAGCGCGTGAAGAGAGGCGAGGCCCAGCGGGCCTCGCCTCTCGTGTCTCTGGAGTCCTCAGAGTCTTCGCGATCTCGCGGACCTGTGTTAACATCCCGGGATGTGAGCCGTGAGCTTGGGCGCCGTGAGGCGCGCGGGCGGTGTTTTTCGACCACGTCACACTTTTTCGGGAACCTTCGCCAGCCGCAGGTGTCCGAAGCAGAGAGACGTAGAGGACAGCAGGAGAAGGTCGATGAAGAGGTCGTTGTTTGCGTGTGTTCTGGTGAGTGTGTTGATGTCACCTGGTGTGACGTGGGCGCAGGATGAAGAGGGCCCGCGCGCCGGTGAGGCGACGGGCAACGCCACCGAGAACGACGTCGTCTACAAGAAAGAGACGGAGTACGACTTCGAGGGCGACGACGTCGAGGGCGCGCTGGTGAAGCCGGACGAGGCGAACATCACGGGTGAGCAGCATGGCAAGACGTCGAGCCTGATTCAGATCAGGGCGGACTTCATCGAAGAGATGGTGAAGTCAGTCGAAGATCTCTGAGAGCAGACGCGACGCGGCGAGACACGAACGGACATCGAGCGAGGGTAACGTGAAACTGAGGTTGACGATCAGCGGGGCGGGCGAGGATCGAGTCGAAGTGCTCGACACGTCGAGTGGTTCGCTGAAGGTGGGTAGGCTCTCGAGCTCCCACCTCAAGTTCGAGGACGCGTCGGTCTCTCGCATTCATGCGATGATCGAGTGTCGTGGCGAGACGTTGAGCGTGGTGGATCTCGGCAGCGCGTCGGGGACCTACATCAACGGCGACAAGGTGACCAAGCAGGAGATCCAGGACGGTGACGAGGTGCGCTTCGGCGACGTCTCGGCGGTCGTGGAGCTGCTCGACGAGGAGGCCGCCGCGGAGTTCTCGGCGGCGGAGTCGACGGTGGTGACGTCGTCGGAGGGGCCCGCCGCGGACGCGTTCGCGAGCATGCCGGGTCAGAGCGCGATGTCGCCCGACTCCAAGGCGTCGGTGCCCGCGTCCTTCGAGGACAGCGAACCGTTCACGCTCCAGGGCTACTACGACGACACGGGCAACTACATCCCGGGTTACTACGACGAGGGGGGCACGTACCACCACGGCTACGGCTACTACGATGACGCGGGCGTGTGGGCCGTGGCCTACGGTTACTACGACCCGGACGGGGAGTGGGTCGAGACGGAGGCGCCCGAGGGCGTGACGTTCGCGGCTCCGCCCAAGCCCAGCGAAGCCGACCACTACACCGAGGTCTTCTTCGACAACCGCGGCGGGGACATCCTCGAGGTCATGATGATCTGGGGTGACCAGGTCCTCTCGGTGACGAGTTATAAGACTGTCTCTTATACACATCTCCGAGCCCACGAGACAGGCAGAAATCTCGT
>CAJXPN010000055.1 GCA_913058025.1 uncultured Myxococcales bacterium
GAGATTTCTGCCTGTCTCGTGGGCTCGGAGATGTGTATAAGAGACAGACATAGACGAGACGAGGCGCCAGGAGGCGTGCTCGGGAGAGATCTCAGGAGAGGTAATGGAGAGCTTCCTCAGAAAATACGGCTGGGCGTTGAACGGGGCGTTCATCGCCGCGGCGGCGCTGCTGGCGGCGCTGGTGGTGAGCCACGTGATCTCGATGGAGCTCGCGCCGCTGACGGTGCCAGAGCTCGGCGAGTTGAAGGTGGACAAGAAGACGTCCAAGGCGCGCAAGCCCAAACTCGTCAAGAGGGTGGACAAGGCCAAGGAGCTGGCGGATCGCTGCCTCATGGAGTGTGAGCCGGAGGACGAGAACGCGACGCCCGAGAGCACGTGCCCTGAGGAGGGTTGCCCGGAGGGGCAGGTCTGTCAGGAGGGCGCGTGCGTGGGGGACACACCGGCGCTGGGCGGCGAGCAGGGTAAGGGCGGCGTCATGCTGGCGTCCGACCTCAACATCACGCTCACGGGCGTGATGGTCGCCAGGCCGATGCAGTGGTCGACGGCGCTCATCCAGGACCCCACGACGAAGCAGACCTACGTGGTCTCGGTCGGGGATCAGTTGCTCGGGGTCGCCGAGCTCGTGGAGGTCCGGCGAGACCGGATCATCATCGAGCGCAACGGCCGCAAGGAGTTCGTGAGGTTGGTCGGCGCGATCTCGGGGGACCCGAGCGCGAAGCGGCTCGGGGTGGCGGCGCCGAGGCCCGCGCCCAAGCTCGACCCGACGGCGTCGGCGGTGGCGCGCAAGGCGACCGACGTGAAGTCGATCGCGAACGAGGGAGTCACCGAGCTCGAGCCTGGAGTGTTCAAGCTCAAGAGGGGCTCGATCGACGAGGCGCTCAAGGACAAGCGCGCGTTGTCACAGGGGGCGACGGTCGTGCCGAACTACAACAACGGCAAGAAGAACGGGCTCAAGCTGATCGGGGTCAAGTCGAACTCGGTCTACGGGACGCTGGGGATGAAGAGCGGGGACGTGCTCCGCTCGGTCAACGGCAAGAGCATCAAGAGCCAGGCGCACGCGGCCGAGCTGTTCGAGCAGTTCCGCGAGGCGGATCAGGTGAGCATCGAGGTCGAGCGTGGCGGAAAGAAGCAGCAGCTCCAGTACAAGATCAAGTGAGCGAATTGAGATGACGACGAACAAGATGAAGACGTTGAAGGCGCGTACACGCGTGGCCACGCTCGCGATGCTCGCGGTGATGGCGCCCGCGGCCGCCCTCGCCCAGGACGGCGGAGTGATCGACAAGGAGAACGCCGATCCGAACGAGGTGTACAACCTCCCGCCGAACTTCGACGACGGCTACAAGCCCAAGAAGACGCCCGGGCGGGTCAAGGTCACGATCGACTTCAGGGACGCGCCGCTCAACGACGTGGTGAAGTTCTTCTCGAGCGTGCTCCAGCGCAACTTCATCATCTCGAACTCGATCCAGGCGAACAAGACGATCACGATCATCTCGCCCAAGCCGGTGAGCCAGGGGGAGGCGTACAGGGCGTTCCTCGAGGCGCTGAGCATGAACGGGCTGACGGTGGTCAAGGCGGGGAGCTTCTACAAGATCGTGGACGCGAAGACCGCGGCGGTGGAGCCGAGCAACCCGATCCTCGCGCCGGGCAAGTCGATCCCGAACAACGCGCAGATGGCGACCGCGATCATCGAGGTGGAGAACACCCCGGTCGAGGAGATCCAGAAGATCGTGCAGTCGTTCGTCTCGCCGAACGCGACGATCGTGACGTACGGCAACCAGCTCATCCTGACGGACACGTCGTCGAACGTGCGCAGGATGCGCAAGCTGGTCGCTCGCCTGGACACGGACGGGAAGGCCGGCCAGGTCTACGTCTACAAGGTCGCGCACGCCGAGGCCGCCGAGATCCAGCAGAAGCTCAGCGAGATCTTCGAGGTCGACGGCAAGGCCCCGCAGAACGCCAGGGCGAAGTCGAACGTGAAGTCGTCGGAGGGCGGCGGCGACGAGCTCGACGTCGACGTGTCTCAGATCATCGCCGACGAGCGCACGAACCAGCTCATCATCGTGGCCGACGCGCGCTCGTTCCGAAAGATCAGCGACATGCTCGAGCTGCTGGACGTGCCGACCGAGGTCGGCGGCCAGATCCACGTGAAGTTCCTGGAGTACGCCGACGCCGAGGAGCTCTCGGGGACGCTGTCGACGCTGGCGAGCGGCTCGGGGAACCGCTCGAGCACGGGGAACCGGAACAACGCGCGCCGCGGGACCGTGGCGAGCGCGGCGGCGTCGTCGAACGCGCAGGCCGCGCAGCTCCTGTCGGGCGAGGTCCAGGTCACCGCGCACACCCCCACGAACTCGCTCATCATCGTGGCCTCGCCGCGCGACTACATGTCGCTCGAGCGGGTCGTGAACCTGTTGGATCGGCCGAGGAGGCAGGTCTGGGTCGAGGCGGTGATCATGGAGATCTCGATCGACCAGAAGAACGACACCTCGATCGGGTTCAACGGAGGCCTGGGCCAGGACTTCGACGGGTTGGTGCCGCAGTCGGCGGTGGACGACGGGCTGGTGAGCTCGACGACGGGCCTGGTGCTCGGGCAGTCGAACTTCGGCGACGGGTTCACGAGCGTGCTCGGCAGCCCCGGCGGCGCGCTGGGCCTGCTCGGGCCGAGCCTGACGATCCCCGGTATCGAGCTGACGATCCCGGCGTTCGCGATGTTCCTGCAGGCGACGCAGACGGACTCCAACATCAACGTGCTCTCGACGCCGTCGCTGCTCGCGCTGGACAACGAGGAGTCCGAGATCGTGGTGGGAGACCGCGTGCCGTTCCCACAGAGCGTGGGGGGTGCGGGCGGCGTGGCCGGTTTGGCGGGGCTGCTCGGAGGCCAGGCCGGAAGTCAGGCCGCGGGCCTGGGCGGCCTGCTCGGAGGCGGCCTGCTCAACCAGGTGACCTACGAGGACGTGGGCATCACGCTGCGTATCAAGCCGCAGGTCAACGAGTCGAAGTACGTGCGGCTCGAGGTCGACCAGGAGGTCAGCTCGGTGGGCGCGCCGACGGACCTCGGGCCAACGCGCTCGAAGCGCTCGATCAAGACGATCGTGCTGGTCAAGGACCAGTCGACGGTCGTGATCGGTGGGCTCATTCGAGACGACGAGAACGAGTCGGAGACGAAGGTGCCATTCCTCGGGGACATCCCGCTCATCGGCTTGCTGTTTCGCACGACGAACACGGTCAAGACCAAGCAGAACCTGGTGTTGATGCTCACGCCGTACATCATCGAGTCGGAAGCCGACCTCAAGAAGATCCACGAGCGAAAGCGCAAGGAGCGCGCGGAGTTACTTCAGTTATTTCAGCGCCGAGACTCCGACTTCATGAGCCGGATCGACTACGCGAAGAAGCCGGGGCTCGTGGACAGGATGCGCAAGAACATCGGGCAGGCCAAGCTCGAGGAGGGCGCTCGGCGCTCGGCGCGTGAGGCCTTCGAGCAGACCGGCCCGCGCTACCAGATCCTGGGGACGACGCCCAAGCCCGCGGCAGATGGCGAGAAGAAGCCGGGCGCGGCGCCGGTGACCAAGGACGGCGAGTGATCGAGAGCGCGCGCTGAGAGAGGTCACGGGTCGCGAAGGAACCGAGGAGGATCGAGATGTACAACAGGGCGAGGATCGGAGAGCTGCTGGTGCGACGCGGGGACGTCACCGAGGCGGACATCGAGCGCGCGCTGGTCACGCAGCGGGACAAGGGGGGCTTGCTGGGTGAGGTGCTCGAGTCGATGGGCGTGGCGACGCCGGCGCAGGTCTGCGCGGCGCTGGCCGAGCAGCTCGACTACCCGCTGGCGATCGAGCTCGACATCGAGCGCGTGGACCTCACGCTGCTCTCGAGGCTCCAGCTCGGGTTCTGCCGCGACAACCACGTGTTGCCGGTGGAGCGAGACGGGGACGTGATCCTGGTCGCGACGGACGACCCGCTGAACATGGAGGTGCTCGACGAGGTCCGGTTCCTGCTGCGCGAGGAGGTCGCGCCGCTGGTGACGCCGGCGCCGATCCTGGTGAGCGCGATCAACCTGGCGTTCGAGCGCAAGAGCCGGCTGATCGACTCGGGCATCGAGGACTTCGACGAGGAGAACGCGCCGGTCGTCGATGAAGAAGGCGTCGACATCAAGGACCTGATCGAGGCGGGCGACGACGACGAGGCGCCGGTCATCAGGTTCGTGAACAGCCTGTTCGTGCAGTCGGTGCGCGAGCGCGCCAGCGACATCCACGTCGAGCCGGGGGACAAGGACCTGAACGTGAGGTTCAGGGTCGACGGCGTGTTGAAGATGGTCGCGGCGCCGCCCAAGCGGTTCCACTCCTCGATCGTCACGCGCATCAAGATCATGGCGGGGCTCAACATCGCCGAGAAGAGGCTGCCCCAGGACGGGCGCATCAGGGTCAAGATCGCGGGCAAGGACATCGACGTCCGCGTGGCGACGGCGCCGATGGTCCACGGCGAGCGCATCACGATGCGCCTGCTGGACAAGTCGGCGATGGTGCTCGACGTGAAGGGGATCGGGTTCCAGCCCGACCAGCTCGAGTCGATCATGAAGCTGATCCACCAGCCCCACGGGATCATCCTGGTGACGGGGCCGACGGGCTCGGGCAAGACGACGACGCTGTACTCGTGCCTCTCCGAGATCAACAGCCCCGATCAGAACATCATGACGATCGAGGACCCGGTCGAGTACCAGCTCGGCGGCATCAACCAGATGCAGGTGAACGCCAAGATCGACCTGACGTTCGCGATGGGGCTGAGGAGCTACCTGCGCCACGACCCGGACGTGATCATGGTCGGCGAGATCCGCGACGAGGAGACGGCGAAGATGGCGATCCAGGCGTCGCTCACGGGCCACCTCGTGTTCAGCACGCTGCACACCAACGACGCCGCGGGCGCGTTCACGCGCCTGATGGACATGGGCGTGGAGCCGTTCCTGGTGAGCTCGACGGTGATCGGCGCGCTGGCGCAGCGGCTCGTGCGCCGGTTGTGCCCGGACTGCAAGTCGCCCTACAGGCCGAGCCCGACCGAGCTCGGGGAGATCGGCCTGACCGAGGCGGACCTGGACTCGCGCACGGCGAAGGGGATGATCTACAGGCCCTCGGAGGCCGGCTGCGCGACGTGCGTGGGGCTCGGATACAAGGGCCGCCTGGGCATCTACGAGCTGCTGGACGTGACGGACCCGATCAAGCGCCTGGTGATGGACCGCTCGGACTCGGGGCGCATCAAGGCCCAGGGAGAGAGAGAGGGGATGAGGTCGCTGCGTGAGGACGGCGCGCTCAAGGTGCTCCAGGGCAGCACGTCGATCGCGGAGGTGATCCGCGTGACGTCCCAGGGAGCAGGCGAGGACATGGCGACGATGGGCAGCGGCGGACAGGACGTGACGATCTGAACGAGCAAGTCACCCCGGAGCACGAACCACACGACGAGAAGCAAAGCGAACGATGCCAGTCTACGACTACAAAGGGCTCAACGGAGCGGGCAAGTCGGTCAAGGGGTCCCAGGACGCCGAGAGCCAGAACGCGCTGCGCGTGCTGCTGCAGGGCCGCGGGATCTTCGCGACCGAGATCAACGAGGCGCGCGTCGGCGAGAAGTCGGAGTCGGGAGACATCGAGTTCGCGAAGATGCTCCAGTTCGTGGGTCTGCGTGACGTCGCGGTGCTCACGAGGCAGATGGCGACGCTGCTTCGCGCGGGCATCCCGCTGGTGGAGTGCCTGAGGGCGTTGACGGAGCAGGCAGAGAAGGACGAGCTCAAGCGCGCGCTCAGCGACGTCAAGAGCAAGGTCAACGAGGGGTCGTCGCTGGCGAAGGCGATGGCCGACCACCCCAAGATCTTCAACGACCTGTTCGTGAACATGGTGCGCGCGGGCGAGTCGTCGGGAAACCTGGACGTGGTGCTCGAGCGCCTGACGGACTTCCTCGAGGGCCAGATGGAGCTGAGGTCGAAGGTGATCTCGGCGATGATCTACCCGATCCTGATGACGGTGGTGGGGACGGGCATCCTGGGGTTCCTGTTCGCGTTCGTGATCCCGAAGGTCACGCAGATCTTCGAGGACCAGGGCGCCGCCCTACCGTTCATCACGAAGCTGCTGATCGGTATCAGCAGCGTGGTCTCCGGGGGGTGGTTCATCATGCTGCCGCTCATGGGGCTGGCGGCTTACGGGTTCAGGCGCTGGAAGAACTCGGAGCAGGGCAAGCCCAGGTGGGACGTCTTCACGTTGGGGCTCCCGATCATCGGGAACCTGATCAGGATGATCGCGGTGTCGAGGTTCGCCAGGACGCTGGGGACGCTGCTGCAGAGCGGCGTGCCGCTGCTCCAGGCGCTCGACATCGTGAAGAACATCCTGGGGAACACGAGGCTCGTGGAGGTGATCGAGGAGGTCCGCGTGAACGTGCGCGAGGGCGAGTCGATCGCGCAGCCGCTCAAGCGCAGCGGTGAGTTCCCGTCGCTGGTCACGCACATGATCGCGATCGGCGAGCGCACGGGCCAGCTCGAGGAGATGCTGGAGAACGTGGCGGTGAGTTACGACCAACAGGTGAGCCTGAGGATCGACGCGGCGACGACTCTGATCGAGCCGATCATGATCGTGATCATGGGAGTGGCGGTCGGGTTCATCGTGTTCGCGATCATGCTGCCGATTCTTCAGCTAAATCAGTCTTTTGGGTGAATAGCAGACCCCTCGCGGGGTGTTCTATATGGGAGCCCTGGGCCGATCAGGGCGACATGAAACGAGTACGAACGAGAGACCTTAAATAGAGGATGCGAACGATGACGAACCGAACGGAGGACAGGATGGAGACGAAGAGGATGACGGCGCGCGAGATGGCTCAGGCGCTCACGAGTGGCGGGCGCAGCGGCCTGGCGAACGCGCGAGGCATGACGCTGGTGGAGGTGCTGATCGTGCTGACGATCATGGCATCGATCATGGGCGTGGTGGGTGTGTCGGTGGTGAGCGCGCTCGATCGGGCGAACATCAAGGAGGCCCAGATCGAGATCAAGAACCTGGAGAGCCTGGTGAACTCGTACATGCTCTCGGCGTCGCCGCGGGCGCTGCCGGACTCGCTCAAGGATCTCACCAGCGGCGCCGTGCCGCTGACCAGGAAGATCCCCAACGACCCGTGGGGCAACGAGTACGTCTACAACAAGGTGAGCAACGTCGAGTTCACGATCGTGAGCGTGGGCGCCGACGGGAACGAAGGGACCGAGGACGACGTGGGCGGAGCCGAGTGAAGAGGAGCTGACTGATGATCGCGCGCGACCGACACACATACGCCGAGGCGGACAGGGGGACCCGAGCGGGCTTCACGCTCGTAGAGGTGATGGTCGTGCTCGCGATCATGGCGGGCATGATGGGCGGAGCCGCGCTCCTCCTGGGCACGCTCGAGGCGGGCAAGATGCGCGGCGAGGCGATCAAGCTCACGAGCGCGCTCAAGTACACCTACGCGCAGGCGGCGGTGAACAACTCTCGCTATCGGATCGTGTTCGATCTGGACGCGGGGACCTACAACGCCGAGGTCGTGCGGAGCGCCATAGTGTCGGGCGGGCCGGCGCCTGGAGGCATCCCGGGGACCCCCGGCTTCGGGGTCGCGGCCGAGGACGAGGACGACAGCGAGTTCCTCACGGACGAGGCGCGCGCGCTGGGGGAGCAGAAGGACCGGGAGGACGACCTCTTCGACGAGGACGAGGACAACCCGTTCGGCGTGAACCGGCGCGTGACCTACGAGCGCGTGCAGGACGGCGTGATCGATCCTGGGAAGCTCAAGGACGGGATCAAGTTTAGCCGGATCGTGGTCGCGGGCGCGGTGGACCGGACCGAGGGCACGGCGAGCGTGACGTTCTTCCCGAACGGGTTCCAGGAGCCCGCGTTGATCTACATGGAGGACGCATCGGGCGCGATGTTCACGATCAAGACGGAGCCGCTGACGGGGCGCGTGAAGTTGTACTCGAGGGAGCTCGAGATCCCGCAGGATTTCGGCGAGGGAGAGGACGATGACTGAGCGACGCAAGGTCGACCACGCTGCGCTCATGGGAGCACGCGGGTACACGCTGCTCGAGGTGCTCGTGGCGATCGCGATCCTGGCGACGTCGATGGCGGTGCTGATGGGTTCGCAGGCGAACTCGAACCAGCAGGCCGTGTTCTCGAACGAGCTGACGAACGCGTCGTTGCTGGCGCGCTCGAAGATGGTCGACATCGAGTTCGAGCTGACGCGCGAGGGGATGAGCACTCTGGACCAGAAGCTCAGCGGGACGTTCCGTGAGGAGGGCCACCCCGAGATCACCTGGGAGGCGACGATCGAGCCGGTGGAGATCCCCGCGGAGACGCGCGACGAGCTGCTCGCCAAGATCAACTCGCAGCTCTTCGGTGGCCAGGATCAGGCGGGCGCGCTCCAGGGCAACGCGGCCTTCAGCGCGATGCTTCCGATGCTCATCAGCCAGCTCCCCGAGATGATCAACCGCATCGGCGAGAAGGTCCGCCGGGTGGAGCTGGTGGTGGAGTTCCCGTATGGGTTGGCGACCCACCCGATCACGGTGATCCAGTACGTCGTGGACAAGGACTCGGCGCAGTTCGACCTCTTCGCGCAGCCGGAGGCGCTATGAAGGCGCGGCGTTACATACCGAGCGGCCGCGGGGGATTCTCGCTGGTCGAGGTGATGATCGCGGTGTCGATCCTGGCGGGCATCTCCGCGGTGATGGGGCTGAGCATGAACGCCATGTTCTCCACGCGGGACTACTTCGAGGAGCGCTACGAGCGGTTCCAGATCGCGCGCAACGCGCTCAACAGGATGAGCGCCGAGGTCGCGAGCGCGTACATGGCCGGGCCGGAGCATGGCGGCGAGCCTATCCCGGGCGAGGAGCCCGACGCGCGCAGCGGAGGAGAGGAGGACCAGGCCGAGGTCGAGCGCCTCCAGCGCGAGCCCGTGCAGTTCGGGTTCATCGGCCGCGACGACAGCATGAACTTCACCTCGTTCGCGCACCTGCGCACGCAGGATGGCGAGCGCAACGGGCACCACGCCGAGATCGGCTACTTCCTCAGGCGCGAGCAGGACGAGGACACGGGTCGCACGGTCGAGCGGCTGATGCGTCGTGAGGACACGACCTACGACAGCGACATCACCAAGGGCGGCACGATCTACGTGATGATCCCGGAGGTGAAGGACGTCGAGTTCGAGTACTGGGACTCGGGTCAGGTGCGCCAGGGCACGGCCGAGGAGATCGCGCAGGGCCGCTGGGTCAGCGAGTGGGACACGACGCGCACCGAGTTCGCGGGCAGGCTGCCCACCCGCGTGCGCATGAAGGTGACGCTGCCGCCGCAGTCGGAGCGGAGCCGGGACGACGTCTTCGTGACGCAGGCCCAGCTCGGGGTGACGGAGGTGCTTGAGTTTTGAACATCGAACGCACAATCGCCGAGACGACGCGCCGGGTGTACCGGGCGCTGGATCAGCCCGTGAAGCGTGATCACACACGACCCAGAGGCATCGCGCTGATCATCGCGCTGGTGACGATCGCGCTGCTGTCCTCGGCGGTCGTGGAGTACATGTACGCGGCGCGCGTGAACCTGACGATGGCGTCGAACGAGCGCGACCGGCTCAAGTCGTACTTCATGGCACGCAGCGGGATGAACCTCGCGCTGCTGCTGCTCAACTTCCAGTACGCCCTGCAGCGCGAGTCGCGCGGGACCGAGGACGACATGGGCCAGCTCATCAGCCGGGCCATGAGGCGATCGAACTTCCAGATCTACCAGTACATCGACCTGCTGATGCAGCCGTTCCACTCGGGCAAGATCGAGACGCCCGTGGGCGGGATCGACCTGGAGGACTCGGGGGTCGAGGGGTTCGGCAACTTCACCGGCGAGTTCACCGCGGACGTGCGGCCCGAGGCCGGCAGGATCGACCTGAACGCGTTCTTCAAGGTCGAGCTCGAGGACTCGGACCTGACGCCGCTGTGCGCCATGCTCATCGACCCGCGCTACGACGAGCTCTTCCAGCGCAAGGACGCCTCGGGCCAGGTGATGGACCGGTCGCGCACGATCCAGAACATCGTCGACTTCATCGACCCGAACAACGAGGGAATCACGCTCACGGACACGTGCACGATCCAGGGCGGCGGGACCGACGAGGGCGCCCAGTACGCGCGCGACGACCGCAAGATCAAGCCGCGAGACGCCAAGCTCACGCACCCCGAGGACATCTACCAGGTCCACGGCCTGGGCGAAGCGTTCATGCAGGAGTTCGGGGACAAGTTCACCGTCTACAACGTCGGCAAGCCCAACATCAACGTCGCGGACGCGGCGATGTTCTACTCGATCCTGTGCCAGAGCGTTCAGCTCCAGGTCGGTGGGCAGGACATCAAGGGCTTCGGGCTCTGCGCGCAGAGCCCGCTGGTGGCCGGGCAGGTGCTCTACTACGCGATGGCGCTCGACGGCGTGCGCGTGTTCTTCGAAGACCCGCTCTCCGTGCTCCTGGCGTACGTGGGCACCGAGGAGAGCCGCCTGCTGCCGTCGGCCAAGAAGGGCCAGCCCGTGGCGTTCCTGAGCGTGTCGCAGCTCCCGAACTACATCCGAGACTTCGAGCAGAACCCGCTGCTCATGGCCCAGTTCATCCAGTACTCCCCGACCTACCAGGCCGTGGCGATGACGAACCCGGCCATGCAGCTCGATCCGGTCGCTCCGCAGTTTCCGCAGTGGACCATCGGCTTCGACAAGTCCAGCCTCACCAAGTCCGTCACCACGACCGCGCCGCAGGTCTTCAGGATTACGGCGACGGGGAGCTACGGCACGACCGAGACCAGCATCGAGGCGGTCGTGGACGTGAGCAAGACCGCTCGCCGGATGCCCAACGAGGAAGACATCGAGGAGCAAGAGGACGACCCGGATGCGTTGCGAGAGGCCAAGCAGGCGCTGCGCGACGCGCGTGAGACGATGCCCAAGGGGCGCGTGCTCTACTGGCGAGAATACTGAAGCGAACGCGGCACGCGTCGAGCGCGCCGTACCACCGAGTGAGAGAGAGAGCCGTGGCGAACCAATTCATAGGTCTGGACATAGGCACGTGGTCGATCAAGGCCGTCGTGATCCTGTCTCTTATACACATCTCCGAGCCCACGAG
>CAJXPN010000056.1 GCA_913058025.1 uncultured Myxococcales bacterium
GGGCGATGTTGGCGCCCAGGTCGCCGCGGCCGTCGCCGTCGAAGTCGGGGCTCAGGTTCGTGAGTTCCTCGGGGAGCTGGCCTCTCCAGGAGGTCGTGAACTCGAGCATCACGCCGAAGAGCTGGGTCTCGTCGGTCTTTGAGACGAAGCGGGGGTCACCGGAGGCGGAGAGCCCGGCGTTGTTGTTGGCGCAGCGCTCGTAGTCTTGTTCGTCGATCGCTGGCGGGGTGATGCACGAGAAGCTCTGAGCGCAGCCTGCGTCGCATTCGGAGTCCGGGAGATCGAAGATCGCCGAATCGCTGAACGTGATGGAGTCACGGCCGAAGTCGATCGTCGCGCCGTCGAGCACGGTGTCGGGCGTGATGGCCGCCTTTTCGGAGGTCCTCAGCGCGACGCGCATGATGGCGGAGCCGTCCGTTCCTTCGCAGGACGAAGCGGGGGGTGTGATGCCCGCGGAGTAGACCTCCGTGAACGCGACGTCGCTGACGGGAAGGTACACGACAGGAGTGGGGCAGCCCGCCGAGCAAAACGCCAGCGGCAGAGCCAGGAGCAGGCGATGTATATGAAGCGTCATGAGATCTCCGTGTTCGTTCGAGAAGATCGATGTGCCTGGCCAGGGCATGGTGGAGTACGGAGCGCTGCCGTCGCGTGGTGAAAAAGGACAGGTTTGAAGATGCTCACTGATTTTGGTTCGTTCGCGAAGGGCCTTCTGGTGTCCCGCTCTCCGGGGAGTCGAGGACGTGCGCGAGACGTCGATCTGGCGGCGTTCGTCGAGGGTGGCGTGACGCATGTGATCTGCCTCCAGGAGGAGCACGAGTTCCGCCGCTTCGAGCCCCCCGAGACGTTGGAGGATCGGCGGCGGGCGGTCTCGGGGCTCGGGATGCGGTTCACGCACGAGCCGATCGAGGACTTCGAGGCGCCGACGTTGGAGCAGGCGACCCGGCTCGTGGACATGATCCAGGCCGAGCTCGAGGCTGGCGAGCGGGTCGTGGTGCATTGCATGGCGGGGCTGGGTCGCGCGGGGACGATCGCCGCGTGCGTGCTGGTCGCCGAGGGTTTGGGCGCGTCGGACGCCATCGCGACGGTCCGCTACTTCAGGTTCGGCGCGGTGCAGTCTCAGTCGCAGGAAGAGCTCGTCGCGGCGTACGAGCGCGAGGTTCGCCGGTGAGACCTCACCAGAGGCGAGGTCGCCACTCGACGCCGAGCTGGATCGAGGGGGCCCCTGCGTTGGCCTCGGCGAAGACGACGCCGTCGAGGCCGAGGTTCAGCCCGAGCCCTTGGGTGACCCACCATGAGGCGCCCAGACCCAGGCCGACGTAGTTGGTGTCTCCGGCGCCGCTGACGTTGTTCTCGTCGATGGAGCCGAGCGTGATGTTGTAGGGGAAGTGGATGTCGAGGACGAGCGACTCGAGCGGCTTCCAGCCGAGCTGAGCGTTGCCCACGACGGCGGGCGTGAGCTCGCCGGAGAACACGCGCAGCCCCACGTCGCCGGTGGCCCACCAGCTCGCGGCGCCGTAGCCCACGCTGGCCGAGGCGCGGCCAGTGTGGGCGGCGACGACGGGTCGAAAGGAGTAGCGCTGGTTCGGGGCGAGCTCGATGTCCCCGACGAGGCCCTGGTGGCCGTACTCGAGCTCGATCGCGGCGCGCAGCGGCCCTTCGAGGAAGCCTCGGCGGACGCCGAGGGCGAGGCGGCCGGAGAAGAGCGTGTCGTCTTCGCCGTGTCGGGCGAAGCCGACGGGCGCGCCGGAGGTGAGCAGCGTCCAGTCTTTGGCGACGCCGCACTCGGCGTAGTGGTTGAGGGCGATGACCGAGAACGGGTCGGTCTCGAAGCCCGGTGCGTCGACGCCGAAGGCGTTCGCGCCGATGAGCACGGAGCTCCAGACCTTGGCGTAGCACTGCCCCGCGGGCTGGGACCACGCGCCAGCCGAGGCGCTCGAGGAGGCCAGCGTCGCGAGGGCGAAGAGGAGGATCGAGGGGGCGTGGTGTCGTGGCACGTCGAACTCGGGGTGTGGAAGAGGATGCTCCGCTGCGGACACGTCGTGTCGTATTCGCGGGGGCCTCCGAGGTTCCACATCGGGCGCGGCGTGCGCGACCTTCAGACGCGCGTGGCCCACCGCGCGAGCGCGAGCGCGGGCAGGATGACACCCTTGTAGTCAGTGACTTCGCCGCCTTCACCTGTTCTGTACGATGCCTCGAGGCGGCCATTTCGAATGACCACGTGCGCGTTCTCCAGGCCGAGGATGACCGCGAGGAGGGCGGACTGGACGCCGTCTAACTCGACGAAGCTGCGGAGGCGGTCGTCTTTGGCGTCGGCGCGGACGTAGATCTGGTCGTCGAAGAGCGGGTCGCCGCCCTGGATCTCGGCGCGGCCGAAGACCTTCGAGACGCGATCGAGGAGGCCTTCCTTGGAGAAGCTGACGTCGAAGTCTCCCCAGAAGGGTCCGTCGATGAAGACGCTGTGGTCGTAGGTGACGCGGTTGGAGTTCTGCGTACGGATGACGCGGCGGTCGACGGTGATGGAGACCTCGGCGCCGAAGGGGTAGCGCTGGCAGAAGGGCCCTTCCATGGCCTCGCGGCTCATGTCGAGGCCGTAGTCGCGGTAGGCCGAGGAGATCGGGATGTCGAGCAGCGCGCAGGTCTTGGCGTTCTGGGTCATGGCGTGAGGTCCTGTGTTCGTATGGTCTGTGGGGTTGGAATGACTCGCGCGCCGAGGCCCGTTGATCGCGGGCCTCGCGTGGCGCGGTGGCGTGGATGAAAGGAGCGGTTATGAGCTGGTGTCTCTACCTCGATGACGTGCGCGACCCGAGGACTCCCAGGCCCTGGGTGGTGGTGCGGGACCAAGGCGAGTTCATCGCGGCCGTGGAGGAGCGAGGGTTCCCGGGGGTGGTGAGCTTCGATCACGACCTCGGCGAGGACACGCCATCGGGGATGGACTGCGCGAGGTGGTTGGTGGAGCTGGGGATCGAGCAGGGCGTGGACCCCGAGTCGATCGAGTGGAACGTCCACTCGGCCAACCCGGTGGGCGCGAGGAACATCCAGGGGCTCTATGAGAGCTGGGTGAAGCACCATCGGCGGTCACTCGGGGCGGGGTGAGAGGTCCTCGGCGCGTCGGAGCAGGTCCTCGAGCGAGCCGCCCATGAGGGCGTCGTTGGCGTCGAGGATGGTCCCGTCGCCGTCGGTGAGGAGGTGCGGGCGCACGCGGCGTTGGGTCCACTCGTCGCCGTAGAGGTCGGAGCAGGAGGTGAGGATCGAGCGCGCGAGCTGTTCGGAGGCGCGGTCGCCGTCGAGGAGGAGGACGACGCGGTCGAAGTCGGCGAAGCCGTAGGCCCACTCGGGGCGCCAGGAGTCGGCGCCGGGGAGGCCGACGCACGCGCGCCCGACGGCGGCCAGTGAGAGCGCGTTGATCTCGCCCTCGGTCACGTAGAGGGCGCGCCCTGGGGACGCGCCGAGCAGCGGCCGGTGGGCGAGGTCGCTCAGGTAGGCGACGCGGGGCTGGTTGTGGGGTCCGCGCAGCGAGAGGTAGCGGATGGACGCGTCGGGGTCGAGGTTGCGGAACCGCAGGGATTCGGGGGACGCGCCGCCGGAGTAGGTGAAGACGAGCGCGCCGCCGTAGCAGCCCGGGTGAGGGACGTGCTCGTGCGCGGCGTCGCGGCCGAGGACGCCGGCGGCGTCGAGGGATCGCGCGCCGTGGGTGCGCCAGGCGTGGCGGAGCGCGTCGCGCCAGGTGTCGGGGTCGGCGTAGCGGACGCCGAGGGCGCGCGCGAGCTGGCGCGAGATGCCGCGCGCCTCGAGGTACTCGGCGCCTGGTCCATCGAGCGAGAGCCTCGAGACGAGCTCGTGCCAGACCTGAGCGCGGACGCCGGAGCGGCCGGCGAGGGGCTCGTCTGGGTCCTTGCCGTCGCGGCCGTCGGGTTCGGGGGAGACGAGGTCGTCGAAGTTGTCGACGACCTCGTCGCGTCGGTACTCCGAGAGGTCACGCGAGGCATGGATCTCGATGGTCTCGTAGGAGCTCGAGCGCCAGGTCGCGTCGCGTTCGGCGGCGACGAAGCGGTCACGCTCGGCGTCGTAGTCGACGCCAGCGAGGCGCGCGGCGGCGCGGACGCGCTCGGAGAAGGAGTCGACGTGTTGGAGGAGGCCGACGAGGGTGAAGACGTCGCCGGAGGCGCCGCAGGCGTGGCACTTGAAGCCGTCGGGGCCGACCGAGCAGCTCGGGTGGTTGTCCTCGTGGGAGGGGTCGACGCAGTGGATCTTGACGTAGCGACCCGAGCCGCGCTTCTTGACGAGGCCGGCGTCAGCGACGACGGCGCGGCAGTCGAGCCTGGCGCGCACGGTCTCCTTGATGTGTGCGTCGAAGCGCTCCCAGTCGTAGGTCGTGTGGGCCATGTTGGTTTCGAGTGCCATGGTGTGGAGGGTGAGACGTCGAGGATGGCACGAACAGGTAGGAGTGTGAATGGACGCGGTGGAGTTGACGAGGTGGGCGTGCGGGGGATTCTTCATGACGGCGCTGTGTACGGGTGTGTGGAAGTACACGCACATCAGGAGGAGCGCGTCGGCGAGCGCGCCGGTCTACGTCGACATCGCGCACCGGGCGGCGTTCATGTACGCGTTCTCGTGCCTGGTGCTCGAGCGTTTCGCGCAGCTGAGTCGGTGGCCGGAGGCGTGGAACATGTGGGGGGTGGGCGTGTCGGTGGCGTTCTTCGCGACGGCGCTGAGCACGTACCTCGTGCACGGGGTGTTGCGCGACACGGACAACCAGCTCGAGGAGCCCTACACGCTGGGGAAGGGAGAGCTGCCCGGGGTGTTGGTGCACGGGTACATGTGGGCGCTGGCGGCGGGTGAGATCGGGGGCTTTCTGGTGGTGTTCACGGGGGCGATGATGGCGCCTGCGTGAGCCTCAATCGAACGCGCCGTTGATGCCCATGAAGACGAGGACGCCCAGGAGCCCCAGGAACCCGAGCGCGAAGAGTGTCATGCACCCGTTCTTGATCGGGTTCTTTTTGGACCAATCGCCCTGAGCCTTCGTGGCCATGGCCCTGGATTGACGTTCGAGCCGCTTCTGATCGTTGTTTCGCATGTCTATCCCGGTGTGTTCATACGACGTGCAATCTTGCTCGTGTTCAGCGGGTGGCGTCGACGCTGAACGCGAGGACGCGGACGAGCTCGCGGGGCTTCGGGGTGATCTCGAGCCTGGCTACGGAGTCGACGCCAGCCTTGGAGTAGAAGCCCAGGACCTTGAACGAGAAGGGCTGCTTGAGGACGTCTGGCTTCCAGGCGGCGATGAAGTCGTTGGCCTCTGCGGCCGAGAGGCCGAGGGCGACGAGGTCGCCGCGGATCGACTCGATGGGGGCGTCTCCCTTGGTGACGAGCTCGATCTGGCCGGTGAGCGGGAGGGTCGCGCCGGCGGGGATCTCGGCGATGCGGTAGAGCGCGCCGGTGGTGTTGACGTAGACAGGACCGACGGAGTGGGCCGACGTGTTGGAGACGTCCGTGTCCGTGAGCGTGAGCGGCGGCGGGGACGGTGCGAGCTCGCCGTTGTAGATGAGGACGGGGGTGGTGAGGTCGCCGATGGAGAGGCAGTCGGAGACGGGCGAGAGGTACTCGGCGAACTCGGCGGCCTCGCAGACGCCGCCGTCGGTCAGGGACGCGCAGGCGGGGTCGGTGAGCTTGGGCGCGAGCTCCTTGCCACAGGACGTGCCGCGCTGGAGCGTGACGCCGGTCCACGCGTACGAGGCGGTGTGTTTTGGCTGCGCGGCGGCCGCGGGTGTGGGCCAGACCTCGCGGAGCGCGCCGGAGGTCATGGTGACGCTGACGTCGATGGAGGTGGTGGTGTCGAAGCCGGCGTCGGGGCGCAGGTAGATGAGGGGCTTCTTGGGCCTGCGCCGTATATCATCGCGGCGTGGCGGCTTGGGCTTGGGCTTGGAGTTCGTCGTGGGCTTGGAGTTCGCCGCGGGCTTGGGGACGTGCGAGCCGTGGTAGGAGGTCGCGAGCTCGGGCGCGGAGTCGCCGTAGCGTACGAGGCCCCACTCGTGAGCGACGAAGCCATCGAGGGGTTTTGCGGGGGGTTTGGCGGCGGCGACCTCCGGGACGACGGGGCTCTGGGCGGCCGAGGTCTCGGGGGTCTCGGTCTCGGCGGTCGGCTTGTCGTCGCACGCGGAGGAGAGGATGCAGAGGGTGATGGCGCACGCGGCGCGGCGAACTCCGAGTTTCATGGAGCGCTCCTTTGGTGTTCGGATCAACGTCATTGGACGGATCCTAGCACAAGGCGCGCGCGAAGATTCGAAGGACCGACTTACAGTCTGGCTTTCGGGGGCGCGAGGTCAGCGGGGGCTCACCTGGAGCCGGTGTTGGCGACGAAGGTGAACTGCCCGCCGGGGTCGTGCCGGGTGCCGAAGGTGCCCCGGACGGGGGTGGGGTTGGAGTCCTCGACGCGTGTGTAGAGGGAGGAGAATGTGAGCACGCCGTGCTTGTTGCCGCGGGTGGCGAGCGCGGCGAGGAGGCGCCGGGCGAAGGGGGAGTGCTGTCCGGCGAGGCCGTCGCTCACGCGGACCTTGCCGCCGGCGGTGAGGACGTTCTGGGCGCGGAACTCCATGTGGTGTGTGATCTGAGCCTGCCGCGTGGGCGCGTCGTAGACCGATGCGCGGCTGGACTCGCCTGCGACGAAGGCGGAGCCGCCGAAGCAGACGTCGAGGATGAGGAGCTTCTGGTGGACGTCGATGCGGTCGGCGATGGTGGTGAGTTCGGAGTAGGTCATCGACCAGTCGGTGCCGATGCGCTCGGGGGAGGGCGCGTCGGTGGTGACGAGGTGTCCGATCTCGAGGTCCTCGTCGAAGTAGCCGTGGCCTGCGATGTAGATGAGGAGCTGGTCCCGTGGGCCGTACTCGCGTTTCTTGTACTCGGTGAGCTTGGTGCGGAGCGCGCCGCGGGTGGGGTTCTGGAGGACCTCGACCTCGAAGCCGTAGTCGTTGGCGAGGCGCTCGCCGACGGTGGTGGCGTCGAGGACGGGGTTCTGTAGGGAGGTCCAGGAGGGGTCGTCGTAGTCGTCGGTGCCGATGACGAGGGCGTAGGAGCGGCGCGCCTCGGGGAGCGTGGGTGTGTCGAAGGGCTGGAGGTTGATGCCGGTGTTGGACTGGACGTCGGTGGCGACGATGAAGACGCCCTGGTAGCGGTCGATGGCCTCGCGGACGGAGTCGTCGCGGACGTCGAGCTCGACGGTCCAGACGTTGGTGCCTTCCTCGGGTTTGGTGGCCTCGACGCCGTTGACGAGCACGCGCTCGACGTCGTGGACGGCGGTGACCTTGAAGCGGACCTGGACCTTGGGGGTGCCGGCGTCTTCGGAGCGCATGACCGCGGAGGAGACGCCGCGGCTGGAGGTGGGCAGGCCGAGCCAGCCGGTGGCGGGAGGCTGCGCGAAGGACGCGGCCTCCGCGTGGTTGGTGATCTCGACGTCGGAGACCTCGGGTTGGACGAACGTGTAGTCGCTGCGTTCGTTGATGACGACGTCGCTCGTGGAGGCGTAGGTCGTCAGGTACATCGTGCGCACGCTCATGGAGTCGAGGCGATCGCTGACGTAGTCGACGCAGCCGCGGGCGGTGAGCGCGCGGTTGCGGGTGCGGTAGGCGGCGCCTTCGAGCGCCTGGCCGAGGTAGTAGGTGAAGACCGAGCCGCCGAGGTCTTCGACCTCGAAGTCGTTGTTCGGGCCTGCGAAGAGGAGCCGAGAGAGGCTCTCGGAGCGCGCGCTCGCGGAGTAGCCCTCGTGTTGGTCGTCGGCGCCGCGGGATGGCCCGACGGGGCGGTCGTCGCTGTAGTCCATGTAGCCGCGCAAGACCTTGTAGGCGTGGGGTCCGGCGAAGAAGAGCACGACGCGGTCGAAGCCGCGGGACTCGATGGAGGAGAAGAGGCTGGAGACGGAGATCTCGGAGCCGCACAGCTTGATGGTGTACTCGCTGCCTCGCAGCCCGGGGGCCACGGCCATGTAGAGGATGAGGTCGTCGGAGCGGTTGCTGGAGAGCTCCATGGAATCGAGGGCGGCGCGGAGCTTGAGCGCGTCGACGTCCTTGCCCACGAGGAGCTCGTGGGAGCCGCCGGGTGAGACGGTGCGCTCGAGGAGCGCGTGGATCTTTCGCGTGTCGCTGACGCCGTAGGACCAGGGGACGGAGTCGTTGGTGGCGCAGTCGCCGGCGTAGTCGAGCCCGACGCTGAGCGAGTGGACGCGGCCAGGGCCGGAGTCGAGGAGCTCGGGGTCGGAGCCCTTGATGTTCTGCTCGAACGTCTGTTCGGTGCTCTGTTCGGTGCTCTGCTCGGGGGCCGAGGAGGTCCCCTCGTAGAGCGGGTCCTGCGCGGAAGCGACCGTCGCCGTCAGGGTGATCCAGGCAGCCAGCGTCCACTGGGCGGCCCTTCGGGTTGATACGGACACCTTTGGGACCTCGGTCGGATACAGGGGGTTGGCCTTCACGGCGGAGCCTAACACGAGGCGCGATGGGCGTCGTAGGCGGGTGGCTCAGGCGCGTGTGGAGGGCTTCAGGCGCAACCAGACGTCGTCCTGAGGTATTTCCATCGAGGGGTTGATACCGAATAGCGACATAATCAAAGCAGCAGGCGGGTGGGGATGGCTCGATGAAGGGTAGCTCCGCGGGAGCGTTTCGGAGGGCCTAAGTGCCCCAGAACGACCCGTAGGCTCGTCTACGGGCTTCGAGCGCGTCGAAGCTATTGATACCTTCACGTCGAAACCGGCCCTTGGCGGCACCCAGGAGGCGTCAGGTTCGTTCGGAGCTCTCGCGGCGCACTCGCCCACCTCACGCCCGGAGCGCCCCGTGCGGCCATACGGGTTCTACCGGTGCGCCGACCCCGTCCAGGTGAAGCCCACGTCCAGATGAGACCCACGACCTGACGCGGGAGCGATCGATATGCATGATGATGTAGATCGATCGCCTGGAGGAAATGCATTATGTAGCATATGCATATCAATGCGCCCCGTCTGGAGCCCTCATCGTTGAGGTCGTCACCATACGATCACCACGGGGAGAGGGTCTCCAGGAGCTCGGGCGGGGTCTCGGCGGCGAGGAGGAGCGGCGCGTGGACGATGGGAGGCGCGGCGAGGTCGATGGCCTCGCGGAGTTGGGAGATGTTCTTCGAGGACAGGCGCTTCAGGCCCATGGCCTTCGCGAGCGCGATGAACGAGCTCTTGTACTGGAGCTCGACCTGGATCGAGCGCCACGCGCGTTGTCGCAGCGCGGGGTGGAGCGACTCGTCGGCGACGAGCTCGTACCACTCTGCGCGGCGTGCCTCGGCGAACCCGCCCGCGGCGTAGGCCATGTTCTGTTGGGACGTCGAGTGCGTGTACGACCAATTCAGCGACTCCAGGCGTTCGAGGAACCCAGGAGCGTTCATCGCGCGCACGTCGATGGGTCGCATGACGTAGTCTTTGTGGGCGTGCAGGTGTTTCAAGTTCGGGACCGAGTCGGTCACGGAGCGGAGGAATCGTTTGACGTCTCGCGGAGAGATGTGGCGAAGCGAGAGCCCTTCTACGCGCTCACTGCTCCGCGTCTTCTTGTCCTGGCCGAAGAGCACGTCATGGACCTTGGCTCTGTCGAGGTCGAGCAGGTTCAGCCACCGAACGGAGAAGAACGCGTCGAAGGTCTCGGGGCAGTGGGCCGAAGACGCCGCCCAATACGCACCCAGGCGGCTCGACCAGCCGACCGGCGCGCGAACGTAGAGGGAGGGGAGGAGCTCCCACCGACGCACGTTCGAGAGGTGCTCGCACTCGATGAGCGTACGCGCGACGGTCGCGGGGCAGTTCGTGATCTTGACCCTCTCGAGGTGACGTGACGCGGGACGTTCGGTGAGGCATGAGGCGAGCATGACGTGATCCGAAAGCTCGATGGTGACCTCTTCGATGCGATCGAAGCGAGGGTCAGCGAGCAGCTCCTGCTCCCACCTCTTCGTGTCGCGCTCATCGAGCGAGAGCTCGAGCGCGCGCAGCTTCGGCAAGTTCTCGATCTCCCGTAGGACCCTCTTCCAGGAGCAGTCGTTGGCGCTGTCTCCCTCTGAATTCATACCGAAGCACGAGAGCCCCAGGCCCTCGAGCCCAGGTCCCCAGGCCTCCACGATCGCGCCCACGACGTGGGTCGAATCGAGGGTGCTCAGGGTCTCTCTTCGCCGCGCGCGGCGGTGATCGTCGTCGTAGTAGACGTTGACGTAGACGTTGGTGATCGAGCGTAAGCTCGCGGCGAGCGTCTCGAGGACCGCGAGCGGTCGATGGACACATGAGACGAGGTCGAGGTGAGTGATGCGAGCGCGCGCGGCGTCGTCGAGTTTGCTCGCGAGGTGAGCCGCGACGGCCTCGGGGGTCGGCCAGTGGTCGTCGCACTCGACGACGAGCGCCTGCGCGAGCGCGACCACGTGTGCCGGGTCTTCGAGGAGGCGCGCGCGCCGGAGCTCGAGGGGCCAGGGTCGCAGCGCGCCCAGAAGGTAGGGCTCGACCTCGTGGGCGTGCCGCTCGGGGTCGAGGGCGAAGCTCTGGCTCACGAGCTCGAGGAGCGCCTTCCATTGGACCGCGCTCTGGTGTCCCGAGGTCACCGAGCGCAGCTCACCGAACACCTCCTCGTGCGTCATGCTCATGGGCTGATTTCTTCGAGGAAGCGCGTGATGACGGCGGTGACTTCGTCGGGACGCTCGATGGGTGACGTGTGGCCGGCGCCAGCTATGACGTCGAGGCGGGAGTCGGCGAGCGCCTCGTGGATCTGGCGCGCGCGCGCGGGCGGCGTGGGCTGGTCGAGCTCGCCCACGATCACCTGCGTGGGGATGGAGCAGCCACGGATCGCGTCGACGACGGAGTCTCTGTAGAAGATCGCTTTCCCAAAGTAGTATGTGGACTTACGATCCAGAGACAGGATTTCGGAGACCCACCCTTCGTACTCGGCGCGGCGCGCAGTATCCTTACGAAAGGGCTCGCCCATGAGGAGTGAGAGCGCGCGGTTGATGACGGGCTTGAGGCCGAACCAGCGCGCGACGAAGAGGAGTAGGTCGTACTGGCGGCGGCCCGATGGGGGCTCGTCGTCGGCGCCCGTGTCCATGA
>CAJXPN010000057.1 GCA_913058025.1 uncultured Myxococcales bacterium
AGAGTAGATCGTCGGCAGCGTCAGATGTGTATAAGAGACAGCGCCCACCTCGTGCGCGGCCTGCTCGCGCAAGGTTGGGTCGGCGCCGAGTTCCTGACGCTCATCCCCGGCACGTTCGGAGGCTCGGTCGCGCTCAACGCGGGCACGAAGGACGCCTGGATCTCGAACATCCTCGAGTCCGCCGTCGTCGTCACCGCCGAGGGCGAGGCGCTCGAGCTGAGCGCGCAGGACCTCGGGCTCGCCTACCGCCACTCGGAGCTCCCGCCAGGCGGCATCGTCGCCTCCGGCGTCGTGCGCGTCTCGAGCGGCGACGTCGACGCGGCGAAGGGCAGGGCGCGCGACGACAAGGAGCGCCGCAACGCCACGCAGCCCTACAAGCTCGCCAGCGTCGGCTCGACGTTCGCCAACCCGCCCGGCGACTACGCCGGTCGCCTCATCGAGGCGTGTGACCTCAAGGGCCACGCCATCGGCGGCGCGCGCATTAGCGAACTCCACGCCAACTTCTTCATCAACGAGGGCGACGCGACCGCCGCCGACTTCCTCGGGCTCATGGCGCTCGCTCGCCACAGCGTCCGCGAGGCGTTCGGCGTCGAGCTCCGCCCCGAGGTCCACTTCGTCGGCTTCGACGGCTGGGCCGAGCTCGCGAGGCTCGAGGACGCTCTGAAGGGAGGCTCATGATGTTCGGTGATGTCGACAGAGGCCGCTTCGACGGCAAACGCGTGGGTGTCCTCTACGGCGGCAGCTCCCCTGAGCGCCCTGTGAGCCTCCAGACGGGCCCTGCGCTCGCCGCGGCGCTGCGCGCCGCCGGCTTCGACGTCGCCGAGTACGACCTCCCCGCCGACCTCGGCAGGTTGGTCTCCGAGCGGCCCGCTGCGGCGCTGCTCGGGCTCCACGGCGGAGAGGGCGAGGACGGCACGATCCAGGGCTTCCTCGGCCTGCTCGGGATCCCCTACAGCGGCTCGGGCGTGCTCGCGAGCGCACTCGCCATGGACAAGGACAAGGCCAAGACGATCATGGCCGCTGCCGGCGTGCCCGTCATCTCCGGCGCGCGCATCGCAGGCGACGCGCTCGATCTCGAAGGCTTCCGCGCCGCCACGGCGAATGTCCCCGGCCCCTGGTGCCTCAAGCCCAACGACGCCGGCTCGTCGGTCGGCGTGCACATGTGCCAGGGCGGCGACGAGGTCGCCGTCGCGCTCGCCGACCTGAGCGCTCTGTACGACGCTGGTGACATCACGAGCGCGCTCGTCGAGACGGTCATCGTCGGCGCGGAGTACTCGGTCGGCTTCTTCGACGGCGAGTGCCTCGGCGTGATCGAGATCACGCCCGCCGACGGGTTCTACGATTTCGCCGCGAAGTACGAGACGCACGACACCACGTACGCGCCCGTGGACGGAGACCTCGCCGCCGAGGTCGCCCGGGTCGCGCTCGGCGCGTGGGACGCCATCGGCTGCCGAGGCGTCGGCCGCGTGGACGTGATGGGCGTGCCCGGCGCGATGTACGCGCTCGAGGTGAACACGATCCCTGGGATGACCTCGACGAGCCTCGTGCCCAAGCTCGCGGCCGCGCGCGGCGTCCCGTTCGACGAGTTCGCCGCGCTCATGGTCTGCGCCGCCACCGGAGGTCGCTCATGAAGAAGTCGTTGAGGCAGAAGCCCAGGCAGAAGCGGCGCAGCGGTCGCAACAAGGGCGACGGCATGCGCGAGCGCTCCATCGCCCTCGCGCGCAAGCTCTCGTACCCACTGGGCGTCCTCGCGGTCGCCATCGGCGTGCCCTTCGCCGCGCACCGTACCTACGTGTACTGCGTCTCGAGCCCGTACTTCGCGCTCGAGCACATCGACATCGAGGGCACCGAGCGCGCCGGGATCGCCGACGTCGCGCGCTCCGCAGGGCTCGCCCCTGGAGTGAACATTTTCGACATCGACGACGAGGCCGTCGCCAGGCTCGCCGAGGAGCACCCGTGGGTGCGCGAGGCGCACGCCGAGCGCACGCTTCCGAACAGGGTCACGCTGACTGTAGTCGAGCACGAGCCAGTCGCCGTCATCCTCGATGAAGGCGACTGGGTGCTCACGGACGCCGAGGGCGTGCCGATCAAGGCGCTCGGCGACAAGGACCCCATCGACGACCTGCTCGCCACGCTGCCCATCGTCACCGGCATCGAGCGCGACGCGCTCGCCGCCGGCGACCCGGGGGCGCGCGCAGACTACAAGGACGCGTTCGACGCGATGCGCGCGTACTACGACCTCGGCCTCGGGGAGCTCTCGCAGATCAGCGAGGTGCACGTCGAGGGCGCCGTGGGGGTCACGCTCGTGCTCGTCCAGGACGGCACGCAGGTGCGGCTCGGGCGAGGGCGTTGGGGTGAGCGGATGAGAAGATTTCAGGTCGTCTACGCGGGGCTTCGTGAGCAAGGGCTCGCGCTCGACTATGTGCTCGTCGACCAGGAACAAGAGCTTGATAGAGTGGCGGCGAGGCCGCGCCGAGCCAGGGATTAGGCGAAGCGGGTCACGTCGAAGAGGGTAGCGAAGAGCGAATGGTAGCGAGAGACCAAGGAAGGTTCGGAATGGCGAGAAGAGAGGAAGTGATCGTTGGGCTCGACATCGGGACGACGAAGATCGCGTGCATCATCGGAGAGGTGACCGACGACGGCGTCGACATCATCGGCATCGGCACGCACCCGTCCACGGGTCTACGCAAGGGCGTGGTGATCAACATCGACGCCACGATCAACTCGATCAAGAAGGCGGTCGAGGAGGCGGAGCTGATGGCCGGTGTCGAGGTCAACTCGGTGTACGCCGGCATCGCCGGCGGCCACATCATGGGCTTCAACTCGCACGGCATCGTCGCGGTCAAGGATCGCGAGATCCGCCAGAGTGACCTGGACCGCGTCGTGGATGCGGCGAGCGCCGTGGCGATCCCGATGGACCGCGAGGTCCTCCACGTGATCCCGCAGGAGTACATCATCGACGGGCAGGACGGGATCTCCGAGCCTCTCGGTATGAGCGGCGTGCGGCTCGAGGCCAAGGTCCACATCGTGACCGCGTCGGTCACGAGCGCCCAGAACATCGTCAAGTGCGCCAACGCGTGCGGCCTGCACGTCTCCGACATCGTGCTCGAGCAGCTCGCGAGCTCCGAGGCGGTCCTGAGCGACGACGAGAAGGAGCTCGGCGTCGCGGTCGTGGACATCGGCGGCGGCACCACCGACATCGCCATCTACAGCCAGGGCTCGATCGTGCACACGGCCGTGCTCTCGGTCGGCGGCAACCACCTGACCCAGGACATCGCGGTGGGCCTGCGCACACCGATGGCCGAGGCCGAGCGGATCAAGCACGCTCATGGATGCTCCCTCGTCGATCGCGTCTCGCCGGACGAGACGATCGAGGTCCCTTCGGTCGGAGGCCGCCCGCCGCGCGTGCTCAGCCGCGCGATCCTCGCCGAGATCATCGAGCCGCGCGTCGAGGAGATCTTCGCGTTCGTGGCGCGCGAGATCGTCGACTCGGGCTACGAGTCCGTGCTCGCTGGCGGCGTGGTCATCACGGGCGGCTCGACCGTCCTCGACTACATGCCCGAGCTCGCCGAGGAGGTCCTCGGGATGCCCGTGCGCCGCGGCCTGCCGCGCAAGGTCGGCGGCCTCGTCGACGTCGTGCGCCACCCGAAATACGCCACCGGCGTGGGGCTCGTGCGTTACGGGCTCGTCTCGGACCAGCGCCAGCACTTCCGTATCCGCGAGGAGGGCCTCTACCAGAAGCTCTCCACCCGCATGCGCCAGTGGTTCTCCGACTTTTTCTGAAGTCACACTTGAACTGTTCGTTCAGGCGCTTGTGGTGCCGCTTCGCGGCCCTAGAACCGGCTTGAAGGGGTACCTGCCCGGTGCTATGTTGGCCATGATTCGCGCGCCGCTCGAGCGCGCCCCGGATGGGGCGCACAGTCGCAGGTCTTGACTTCCAACGACCTCGAGCGGCACACCTCTGAGGTGACGCATCAAGGATGTCGCGCCGCCTCGTGATGAGGGTGAGCGAGCAGGAAACGAGCCGGCACGCGCCGGCAGACCCGAGGGATGGGCAACATGTTGGAGTTCGACGACGAGGATCTGGGCCACGCGGCCAGGATCAAGGTCTTTGGAGTGGGTGGTGGTGGCGGCAACGCCATCAACACGATGATCACGGAGGGGATCCGTAACGTCGAGTTCATCGCCGCGAACACGGACGTGCAGGCGCTGGACAACAACCTCGCGCCGGTCAAGATTCAGCTCGGCGCTGGCCTCACCAAGGGGCTCGGCGCGGGCGCGAACCCAGAGATCGGCCGCAACTCCGCGCTCGAGGACCAGGCGCGCATCGCCGAGTCCCTCGAGGGGGCGGACATGGTCTTCGTGACGGCCGGTATGGGCGGCGGAACCGGCACTGGCGCCGCGCCCGTCATCGCCAACATCGCCCGCGAGGCGGGCGCGCTGACCGTCGGCGTGGTCACCAAGCCGTTCCAGTTCGAGGGGCGTCGCCGCCTCAAGCAGGCTGAGGAGGGCATCCGCTCGCTCGCGACCGCCGTCGACACCCTCATCATAATCCCCAACCAGCGGCTCCTCGCGATCAGCGGCGATCAGACCACGATCCTCGACGCCTTCAAGAAGGCCGACGAGGTCCTGCTCCACGCCGTACAGGGGATCTCGAACCTCATCACCGTGCCCGGCCTCATCAACGTCGACTTCGCCGACGTCTGCACGATCATGAACTCCAAGGGCCTCGCGCTCATGGGCACCGGGCAGGCGTCCGGCCCCTCGCGCGCCATCGACGCCGCCGAGATGGCCATCTCGTCGCCCCTGCTCGAGGACGTCTCGATAGAGGGCGCCACCGGTATCCTCGTCAACCTCACCGGAGGGCTCGACGTCACGCTCGCCGAGGTCAACGAGTCCATCTCGCTCATCGAGCAGGCCGCCCACGAGGACGCCAACATCATCTTCGGCAATGTCATCGACGAGTCGCTGCGTGACGAGGTCAAGATCACGGTCATCGCCACCGGCTTCGACCACTCCTTCCAGCGCCAGCAGCAGCGCTCCGAGGCGTTCGTCCCCATCCAGACCCAGCGCAACCAGCAGCACACCGACCGCTACCACCCGGTTCAGCAGCAACAGCAGCAGCCCTCGGCTCCAGCGCCCCAGGCGCACCAGCCCGCTGCTCAGCAGGACTACGAGCCCGGTCAGGCTCCCTACACGCGCCCCGAGTCCGAGCCCTACACCCAGGAGGGCGAGTCCTTCGACCCGCCCCAGCGTGAGGCCCCCAAGCAAGGTGGCCGCCGACGCCACCTGCGCAGCGCCCAGTTCGATCGCGCCAAGAACACCGAGGAGGAGGACATCGAGACGCCGACCTTCATCCGTAACCGCAGGCGCAGGCAGCAGGACTCCTGAATGGACGCGCCCCACGACCTCTCGGACGCTCTCTCCCGTGTCACCGTCGTCCTCTACGAACCTCAGGACGACATAAACATCGGGAACACCGTGCGCGCCTGTAAGAACTTCGGCGTCCGGGACATCCGCCTCGTGCGGCCCCGCGTCGCCGATCCCGAGCGCATCCGAATCAGCGCGCCCAAGGCCGCCGACATCATCGACTCGATGCGTCGCTACGACACGCTCGCCGAGGCCGTCGCCGACTGCTCCGTGGTCATGGGCACCTCCGCGCGCTCGCGCAAGATCAAGCGCCTCTACCTCGAGCCCAGGACCGCCGCGCGCGAGCTGGTCTCCAAGGCCGAGGTCGGCGACGCGCACGTCGCCATCCTCTTCGGCCGCGAGGACTCGGGCCTCCCGAACTCCGCGCTCGACGTCTGCCACGCCATCATCTGCGTCCCCACCGACCCGACCTACTCCTCCCTCAACCTCGGCCAGGCCGTCCTGCTCATGGTCTGGGAGGTCTTCCGTGTCGCCCAGGGCGTGGAGGAGAAGGCCGTCGGCCTCGCGCCCGCCGTCGCCGAGGGCAAGCGCCCGCTCGCGAGCTCCGACGACCTCGATCGCCTCTTCGAGCACGCCGAACGCGCGCTCACGCTCATCGACTTCATCAAGCCCGAGTCGCACGTCCACATGCGGCGCACGCTCCGGTCGATGTTCCAGCGCCTCGGCCTCGACACCCGCGAGGTCTCCATCTGGAGAGGCGTCTTCGCGCAGGTCGAGTGGGCGATCGGTGAGTCGTTCCGCCGTGGCCGCGATGGGAAGGCGTCCCTCGAAGACCGCGACACCCGCCCGCGGCACTGACTCCCCCCTCGGACATCATGGCCATACGCTCAGTCCGCGCTCCACTCGAGCGTGTACGTCGGCACCTCGAGCAGCCTCCCAGGGAGCCTCGGTGAGGTCACTCTGAGCCTGACGTCCTGCGCCGGCGTCACCTGCGCTGCGACCTCGCGCTGGCCAGGCGTCGACGTGCGCAGCAGCCGAGTCACCCCCTCGTCCTCGAGCTCGAAGAGCGTGACCGTCAGGTCGAGCTCCTCGTTCGCCTCGAAGTGGACCGTGACCACGCCCGTCTCGGTGACGGGCGGGATGGCGTACCAGTCGATCTCCCAGTCCCCGCTCTCAGTGCACAGGACATGCACGCTCATCGAGTCGGGCGCCGGGAGCTCCAGCGCGTCCTCCACGTTCGATTGCGCCCCGCGATCCGGGCACGCGAGCCCTTCCGTCGGCGCCATCACGAGTCCGTACTCTCCCGCGACCCCGAGCGCGCTGCGCGCGCGCACGTAGTAGTCGCCGCTGGCACCCAGGCGCGTCAGCGTGAGCCCCTCGCTCTCGACGCCGAAGGATGCGCCGTCCGGGGTGTAGAGCGTGACGTCGAGGTCGAGGTTCACGTCCGGCGTGGGCGTGATCGTGATGCCCTGCTCCGCGCTCAGGGACTTGATGACGAACCAGTCCTCATCGTCGAAGCACACGGCCAGCGGCAGGTTCACCGGTGACTGAGGGGTGGGGTTGACCTCGCGCGCCTCGCGCGCGGCGTCGTTCTGCTCGAACGCGTCGTCGTCACACGCCTCGGCGGCGATCCGCTCGACGGAGAGCTCGTAGGAGGACGAGACGTCACCGACGGAGTCGATCCGCAGGAGCACGCGGTCGTCTCGGGTCGCCTGGTGGCGGATCTTGGCGCTCACGCCGAGCCCTTCGTCCGCGCGCAGCAGCTTCAGGTCGGCGTCGAACAGGTGCATGTCGAGGTCTGAGGAGAGGTCGTGCCGCATGACGATCTCGACGAGCTCTCCGTCCACCAGATCCAGCGCGTACCAGTCTGGCCGCTTCGGGCACAGCGAGAGGTTGGTCAGCGAGCCCGGCTCCACGGTCGCCGCCTCGGCGTAGACGTGGTTCGGGCTGAACGTGTCCTCGTCGCAGTCGCCGCCGTAGCAGACGCCAGACGCGGGGTCGCAGACGTTGAGGTCGTCACAGTCGGCGTCCTCCTGGCACGGCGTCGCGACGCACTGCGCGTCGGAGCAGCCTTCGTCTGCGCGGCAGTCCGCGTCGTCGTCGCATGGCCCCTCCGGCACGCATTGGGCAGGGGAGGACTCGAGCGCGCAACGGAGGCCGTTGAGGCACTCCGTGTCCACGGTGCACTCCGAGGCGCACGTCCCGGTCTCCTCTCCGTCGCGCTCGCGGCAGAACCGGCCTGACAGGCACCTCGGGGCGTCGGGCTCGCAGCCGGGCTGACAGCGCCCCTGCTCACACAGGAACTCTCGGGGGCACTGTGAGGTCTCGGCGCAGGGGAGGGCGGCGCACTCGCCGAGCGTGACGTCGCACGCTTCGCCCTGGGCGCAGTCGTCGTCGTTGAGGCAGCGGCCCTCGAGTTCGCAGTAACCGCGCTCGGCGTTGCACACCTGAGAGCGCGGGCACTGGGCCTGGCCTGGCCCACACTGCACGCCTCTGGAGAGGCACTGTCCGGTGCGTTCACTGCACAGCTCGTCGTCGCTACAGAGCCCTGGGCGCTGGCGGCAGTCGAGCCCCGAGAGCTCGCACTCACCGGTGGCCTCGCTGCAGGTCTGGTTGAATGGGCAGCCGGTGTCCTCGCACGTGATCTCTTGTGGGCAACCCGTCGCCGTGAGGGCTAGGGCCGCCAGGGTGAGCGCGGCGAGCGTGAGGCGTATGGTGGTGGGTCGTGGGCGTCTCATGTGGGCAGAGTACCCGTCGCGTGGGCGAGGTTCCAGCCGCACGCGCGTCGCCTCACTCGGGCGGCGTGACGTAGCAGAACCCGCCCTCGAGCGGCTCGCCAGCGCGGGTCGCCTCGAAGGGGATGTCGGTGCGGCAGACGTGCTCTTCGCGGCAGCCCGAGGCGTCGTCGCAGTAGAGCATGCACGCGGAGGTCTCGTCCTCGAACAGGATGCAGACGGACTCCTCGCCGCAGTCGCCCGGGTTGCAGCCGAGCAGCGTGCAGTAGCCGTTCGGTACGGACAGGTCGCACGACTCTCCGTTCTGGGTGTCGCACTCGACGTCGGTCGCGCATGTGTCGCCGACGAGAGGGGCGCACCCGGCGCTCATCAGGAGTGCATGTAAGAGCGCGATCGCGATGAGTAGTCGGGGGGAGGAAGTCACGGATGCCCTCGGGCGTTCTGATCGTGGTAGGCGCGTGCGTCGCGCGCGTCAGCGCGCTAGGTTGACGGCGCGTGAGGTTGGTCGCACGAAACCACATACAACGTGCGACTCATCGTGCGCTCACCCCGCGCCCCCAGTGTGTACCCGTCACGAGGCTCACGAGCAAGTGCTCCACCAACCACCCAAGAACAGCATCGCGCCGCTTGTGGTGTGCGCCGTGGTGGCGGTCGCGTTGCACCTCATGGGAGCGGCGATCCTGCCGATCGCGCTCCGGCCGTCTCCGCACGAGCCCCTCGAGCAGGACGCGAAGACCTCTGATTCGGACTCGGACTCGGACGACGAGCCGATGGTGTTGCGCACGATCTCGGAGGAGGAGCTCGCCGAGATCCTCAAGGACCCGGAGGAACTCGAAGAGCCCGAGCCCGAGCCCGAGCCCGAAGATCCCGTGGTCCCGCCCACCGTGGAGGACCCGCTCCAGCCCACAGTCTCGCAGGTCAACAACATGGAGGCGCCCTCCGACGCGAAGTTCGTCTCGGACAACGCGAACAAGGTCGAGGAGGAGACCGTCGCCGAGGACACGACCTTCATCGAGGCGTTGCCAGGCGACTCCGTCCCCGAGGACGTCGCGGAGGCCGAGACGACGGACCCCGACACCGAGAACGTCGAGGGCGACGACGCCCCCGAGTCGCCCGACGCGCCGCCGGAGCCGCCGACCGAGATCGCGATGGCGGTCAAGCCGCCAACGGAGGCCCCGCCGACGCCCAGCGAGTCGTTCGGCCCCATCTCCGAGTCATGGGAGCCCGCCACGCCGGAGCCCGACGCCCCGGGTGAGCAGGAGCCCGCCGAGCGCGCCTCGGACAGCCCCGTCATCAAGAAGAACCAGCCTAAGGGTCCCCCTGGAAAGATGTCTCCGCAGCAGATGGCCAGGCTGTTCAACCCGTCCATCAGCGAGGTTGAGAAGATGTACGCCGACGACCCCGTCGGGGAGGTCCGTCCGACGCGCCGTCGGCGCAGGATCCTCTCGCGGCACTCCGAACGCCAGCGACAGATCAAGGCCTCGCTCGAGAACATGATCTCGGAGGTCAAGCCGGGCAACCACACCTCGGTGAACGCCAACAAGGCCGTCTACGCTGGCTACATCGGCGCGATCCACCGGCGCATCCACGCGCGATGGGCCAACGAGTACCTCCCCATGCTCGACACGCGGCAGACCTTCGATCAGAACCTCTCGAACCCCACGCTCATGACCAAGCTCGAGTTCGTCATCGACGCGGAGAGCGGCCTCTTCGAGGCGGTCAACATCGTGTCGTCGTCGGGGGTGCTCTCGTTCGACGCGGAGGCGATCGACACGGCGTGGTCGGTCGGGCAGCGGCCGAACGCGCCGGCCGCCATCGTGAGCCCGAACGGGAAGGTCTACGTGCACTGGTCGTTCTGGCGCGACGGGCGCCAGTGCGGCGTGTTCGGCGCGTCTGTGTTCCTGGTCGACAAGGACGGAGGGCGCCTGAAGACCAGGTCGCCCGGTGAGCCCGAGCACGACCACCCCCCTGGGCATCGCCACTGAGCTCCCGCGCCGTCCCTGTCCGTCGCCGCGTCAGTGCGGGTGGAACGTCCCGGGCTGGTGATCGTGCCCTTCGTGGTTGTCGGGCTGAGGAGGCATGAGCTCGGGCGGGACGGGCTTGCCCTCGCGCTCGAGGCGCTCGCGCTCGACGCGGTTGCGCAGTTCGGGGACGCGCGTGCGCGCGCGCTCCTTCTTGACGCCGTCCTCGAGCAGCGGGAGCGCCTCGGTGTAGGCCTTCACGGCGAGCGCGGGCTTGCCGAGCGGGTTCTCGTAGAGCTCGGCGAGCTCCATGAGGGCGAGGGCGCGGGCGCTGTCGGGGAGCTCGCGCTCGAGCAGCCCGCTGAAGACGTCCGCGGCCTCCTGGTACTCGGAGCGGCGGGAGTAGTAGAGCGCGACGTTCTTGTAGGCGTTGAAGTGGTTGGGGAACCTCGCGATCGTCTCCTGGGCGGCGTCGCGCCCGTCCTCGAAGCGCATCTCGCGCAGCGCGAACTTCGAGTGGAGGTAGTGGACGCGTGCGTCGTTGGGCGAGAGCTCGAGCGCTCTGTCGATGTGCACGCCGCCTTCCTTCATGAGCGTCTGGGTGCGCTCCATCGTGAGCGCGATGTTGTAGGACGTCTCGCCGTGCGCCGGGATCACCTCGGACGCTGAGATGTAGCGGTCCAGCGCCTTGTCGAACCTGCCGTAGAGCATGAACACGTCACCGGACGCGCGATGGTAGGAGGCCGCGAGGTCGAGCGTGTGGGTGGTCATCACCCCCAGCGCCAGGACGGCGGCGAGCGCGCCGAGCGCCTTCGACGCGCGCCACGACTCGGACCACCTGGACGCGCCAGACGCCGCGCCGAGCGCGGTCAGAGTTGCTGCGGCCGCGATCAGCGGCGCGGTGAACGAGGGGAGGAAGAGCGAGGTGTGCGTGAGCGTGCGGCTGCCGCCGAGCTGTCTCTTATACACATCTGACGCTGCCGACGATCTACTCTGTGTAGATC
>CAJXPN010000058.1 GCA_913058025.1 uncultured Myxococcales bacterium
ACGAGATTTCTGCCTGTCTCGTGGGCTCGGAGATGTGTATAAGAGACAGCTCCCGCACCGCTGTCGACCTCGACAACGACTCGTTGCCCGACACCTACTTCACAGCAGATCGCGACCTGCTCGCCGCCGCCACCGATGCGCTAGGTGTGACGGACAGGACGACCAACTACGCCAACGCCCTGGGCGAGGCCTACTTCCAGCTCCGTACTGAGTTCCTCGCTGCCGAGCAGGAGTCGCTCCCGCTGTCGAAGTACGTCGTGGTGTTCCTGTCCGATGGAGTCCCTGACGTTGACGCGGGCGGCGGCCGCGGAAACTCGTTCGATCAGATCGAGGAGTCCGTCACCGCGCTTCAGGAGCTCGCCGAGACGTTCCGCGTGGGTGACTTCGCGTTCCACACGGCCTACATCGCGACGGGCCGTGAGTCCTCGGACTCGGCCTCTCGTGAGCTGCTCCAACGCATGGCGGATGCAGGCGGGGGCAACTTCCGCGACTTCCCCAACGGTGAGGAACTCAACTTCCTGTTCGTGGACTTCACGGTCCTCAGGCGGCTCTTCACGGTCAAGACGCTCTCGGCGGTCAACATCAGCGTGACGTTCGACAAGGCCCAGATCCCGCTCGCTCCTCAGCCACCGGACCCGGCGCTCGACGCCGAGGCCGACGCGGGCGTGGCCGACGTGGGTATGGGCGATGGGGACGCCGGAGGCCTCGACGGTGGAGTGGACGCTGGCGCCCCGTCGGGTCCGACCGAGCCGCCTCGGCCGAACCCGAACATGTTCGTCGACCTCAACCAAACGGGCTACATCGAGTGCGGCGAGCCGCTCGTGGACTCGGATGGAGACGGCCTCGCCGACTTCGCCGAGTTGGCGATCGGCACGAACCCGCTCGTGCCCGACACCGACGACGACGGCCTCAACGACTTCCTCGAGTGGGATCTGTCTCGCGACGGCCTGAACCCTCTCGACGCGTCCGATTCGCAGTGCTTCATCGCCAACCCTTGCGTCGACGAGGACGCGGACGGGTTCTGCGACTGCGTGCTCGACCAGGACTCGGATCGGTTGTGCGATTGCGCCGACGCCGACAACAACAACGACGGCGTCCCCGACGACCAGGAGCCCGCGAACACGTTGTTCGCGATCCCTCGCAGGGCCTGCGCGGACAATCTGGGCCACGACTGCGTGGACGCGAACGAGGACGGCCGCTGCGACTGCCCCGACGACGACTTCGACGGCTTGTGCGACTATGACGACCGCGACGCCGACGGGCTCAACGATTGTGAGGAGGTCTTTTATGGGTCTGCTCAGAACGGCAACGACTCGGACGCCGACGGCCTCCCGGACCTCTCGGAGGTCCGGTTCAGGATGAACCCGGCCAAGGAGGACCTGCTCGAGGATTTGGACTCGGATCAGACGCTCAACGGCACCGAGGCGTTGGCAAACACCTCGCCGGTGTGCAACGACTCCGAGTTCCGCTCCCGTACGGCTTACCGCTACGAGCTCGATCAACTCCCGGTCGATGGCGCGCGCTCGTGCTACGAGTTCGACATCTCGAACATTACACTCGTCCCTACGATCGCCGACCCGAAGGACGCTACGAGTTACCCTGGAAACGGGTGGAATCGGATCCTGCTGTATGCAGGTGAGGTCGCCTTCGATGACCCTGGCGCGTTCGCGCGTTACCGGGTCGCGTGCGTGATGGCGCGCTACAATCCCGATGGAAACTACAAGAATCCGCCGTCAGGTCGCATGCGACTCGATGAGCTGGACTTCGTGGAGGTCACTGATTTTGACCCCGATAGAGACTGCAAGATTCCGTGAGATCGCCCTCGGCGCGCTCTGCGTGCTCGGCGCGACCTCCTGGATAGGATGCTCGAACCCACCCGAGGAGCTGCCTGACGGCGGCCAACCTCCTGGCGAGGTCACGTGTGAGCGCGACAGTTCGGACGGCGCGACGACGCCGCTGACGTACGTGCCCGGGACCCCCTCCACGGGCTACGTGTGCCCGATCGAGGACCAGGACTGGTACGCGATCACGGTCGCGCCAGGTGAGAGGATCCTGAGGGTCGGGCTCAAGCTCGCGACCGCGATCAGCCCGATCGAGCCTACGTACACGGTGTGGACGAAGGACGCCGCTGGCGAGCCTCTGGACGCGGTGGCGACGCCGCCGTCGACCCAGATCGGCGCGGCGCTCGACGACGTCCACTGCGTCGAGTCGGGCGACTTGCTCGTGGCAGTGCGCGACTCGGGCGACAACTCGCAGGATCTGCGTCACTCCTACTCGCTCACGGTGACGACGGCGCCAGACCCCGACTCCCAGGAGCCCAACGACGACCAGGCCGGCGCCACCGCGCTCACGGCGGGTCAGTCCAGGTTAGGCGCGATCGCGTGCCGCGGGGACGAGGACTGGTTCAAGATCGAGGTGCCGGAAGGTAACCTCATCCGCATGACGCTCGCGAGCGACGTGGCTGAGTACGAACCCACGCTCGAACTGCGCACCGAAGCCGGTGACGTCCTCGTGCGCGAGGAGAACAAGTCGGGGACGGTCCGCGCGACCGCGATCGACAGGTTCGAGGTCGTCCCCGGGCCTGGCACGTACTACATCATCGTGGCGGATGACGACGGCGGTGAGGCCGACCCTGACGTGAACTACACGCTGGGCGTCGAGCTCATCCCCGACTCCGATCCGAACGAGCCGAACAACCACCCGGATGAAGCGACTGAGCTCTCCGCGGACGCGGTCTCGTGTGCCTCGGAGCGATCGTTCACCGGGACGGGAACGATCGGCGCGCCTGGTGACGACGACTGGTTCAAGTTGGAGCTCGCGAACTGCCAGGACGGGATCCTGGACGTCGAGCTCGAGTTCAACAACGGTGGGCTCTCCGACGCCGAGCAGTGGGCGTTCAACCGGGAGCTCCAGGCGACGGTGACCGTGGTCAAGGGGCACCCCGAGTCGGCGTGCGATCAGGACGCGTCGTGCGTGTCGCTGAGCAAGGCGTGCAACTCGAGTCTCGAGTGCGCGGGAGTGTTCGAGCAGTGCTTGCCGGACAACCTTTGCGCTGGCGCCACGGTGTGCCTGCCCGAGGGCGTCTGCGGCGCGAACGTGGTGCAGCGGCGCTACGAGTGCCGCCCCAACCTCGCCGAGTGCGACCCCAGCAGTACGCCGCCGCCCAACCGGGCGCGTGTGTCGATGCCGCTGCGAGGGTTGCCTTACGTCTACATCCGCGTGTCGGACTTCCAGGCCGATGGGGCCGAGCCGGGCACGACGTATACGGTGCGCGCGGCGGTGCGCAACGACCCTGATCTGAACGAGCCGAGCGAGGTCTTCACGAACTCGCTCAAGGACGAGATCCCGGTGCGCGCGAGCCAGAACTTCGCCACGCAGATCCCGGTCCATGACGCCACGATTGGGCAGGGGTGTGACGAGTCTAAGTGGATCACTGGCTACCTCGCCTACGAGAACGACCTCGACTTCTACAGGTACGCTCATCCTTGTCCCGGTCAGGACTGCACGATGCGTTTCAAGTACGACACGCAAGCCGGCCCGGTCGACTTCGTGGTGAACCTGTACCGCGGATCGAGCCTGTGGTTCACGGCGTTCGACAACGAGGAGCTCGCCAACCAGTCGGCGTACTCTGGCGCGCTGGGTGGCCTGTCCACCGGCGCGCTGACGGGCGATGGTCGCTGCTACTACGCGTACCAGGGCCACACGTCGAACAACGGAGACTTCAACTACTACGTGGTGGTGCGCGACCTGTTCGACCTGTTCAGCGACGACGCCACCATTCGACCCGACTCCCGTGACTGGGATGAGGGGCAGCGTTACAGGTTCTGCGTCGAGAAGGTCTCGAACGTGTGCGAGGAGCCCCCCTGTCAGATCTACGAGGATGGTTGTGGCCAGCCGACGAATTGAATGGATCGCCGTGGGCGCGTTGTGCGCGCTGACGGCGGGTTGTGGTGGCGGTGAGACGCCCGAACCCGACGCGGGGACGCAGACGGACACTGGCCGGCGCGAGCCGCCGACCGGGCGCTCGAAGTGGACCCGAGGGACGCTCGCCGCCGAAGGCGCGCTGCACATCGTGTTGGCGTCCGGTCCGTCCGGCGAGGTCGGCGCGGCGTTGTTCGCAAACGACGGCGTGGACGATGGCGACTGCGACGAGCTCGACGTCGACGTCCCGCCGACGCGACGGCGCTGGCCGATCACGTACTCCGAGTGGGACGCTGCGGCGCAGACCTGGACGAGCGAGGAGGTCGTGCGGCCGCTGTACGTGGGCGCGCCCACGGGCCTCGACCTCGGGTTCTCGACCTCGGGCGAGCCTCAGATCGCGGCGATGATCGGTGATCCGTTGCCTCTGTACCGTTACTGCGGGGCCAACGACGTAGGCCTGCTGACGCGGTCGGGCGGTTCGTGGTCCGAGGAGGTCGCCGTGGCGAACTCGGGTGAGGCTGCCACCGGTGAGCCTGGCAGCGACTTCGGCGAGGTCGTGGGGTACTACCCGGCGCTCGCCTACGACGCGAGCGGTGCGCCCGCGATCGCGTACAAGGACGTCCACTCAGGCTCGATCCAGAGCGACGATCGGCGCCGCGCGGATCTCGAGTTGGCGTGGAGGAGAGGGGGTGGGTGGTCCGCGCTACCCGTCGACTTCGGCCTGGGCGCCGGAGACTTCAACCAGCTCCTCTTCGATCGATCCGGCGCGCCGGTGATCTCGTACTACGTGCCCACGGAGTCCCTCGAGGGCGCCAGGCAGGGGGTGTGGGTGACGCGCAGCCAGGATGAAGGTCTGACGTGGCCGCGCGTGCAGCTCTACAACCAGGCGAACACGGAGCGGCCCGCGATGGTCGCCGACGACGAGACCGGTGAACTCCACGTCCTCTTCTACCAGTCGGAGAAGGGGTATCCGGCGCTGGCGACGTTCGATTCCGAGGGCGACTTCGAGAGCGCCTCGGACGGTTGGGCGATCCAGGACCTCGGGGACAGCCGCTACGACGAGGGGTACTCCCCCTCGTTGGCGATCAGCCCGACGGGTCGACTCGCCGCGGCATTTTATCGATGCACGCGCTCGACCGAGGGGCTTGGCGAGTGCTCTGTGGGTTCGGACGCGGTGATCTTCGCGTGGCGCGATGGCGACGGGACATGGTCCCAGGAGGTCGTCGACGAGGGTGAAGACGATGGCTTCTGTGGTGAGGCCCCGTCGCTCGCGTTCGATCAGGGCAACAGACCCGTGATCGCCTACAGGTGCGACGAGGACGGGACGAAGGGTTCGATCAAGTTCGCGGTCCGGGAGGCGCTGCCGTGAGGGGACTTTTGGCGCGAGCGTGCGTGGCGTCGGGGTTGGTGTGCGCGTTGGCGGGGTGTTCGAGCCCCGGTGACGGTGCGCTGTCGGGGTCGCTGTCGGGGTTCTACAACTTCGGTTACGAGTCGGTGCGCGCGAGGTTGTACGCCTCGGAGTTCTCCGTGGAGTACACGCGCTCGGATGGCGAGGTGCCCGTGAGGCTGACGCTCAACCGCCGCATCGAGCTGCGCCAAGGCGCCACGATCGAGCTCCCCGTGGGCGGCACGATCTCGGGGCGCTCCAACGACACGGACATCCCGATGATGGGTGACGGCGTGGTCGACCTCGAGCTGTTCGACTTCGACGAGGGCTCGCGCGTGAAGGGCGAGTTCGCGGCGAACTTCCTGGTCGGTGGTGACACCGCCACGCTGACGGGCGAGTTCGACGCGACGCTCGAGGTGGTCGAGCAGGTCGAGGGATACCCCTATGATTTCGGGATGGACGCGGGCGACGTAGGCGACGCGACAGCCTCAGGCGATGCGGGGGACATGTGACGGGTCGAACGTCATTCGACGAGCTCTGTCGTGAGCAGGTAGGTCGAGGACATGTCGCTGAACACCTCGAGGAGGTGGTCACCGCGGCCGGGGATATCGAGCTCGTACTCGACGGTCCGGTCGTCTCCGAAGAACTCGAAGAGGTCGACGTCTATGGCGACGCCCTCGTCGAACTGGCCGCAGCCAGGCGTGTGTGCCTGGACGCGGAACTCGGTGCCGGGGAAGATCGGCTCCGTGAGCAGGACGCGGACGATGAGCTTGGCGGTCTCGGTCTCCGAGCGCACGATCATGCGCACTCCGCCGGGGAACTCGGAGCGGTAGAACTCGTCGCCCTGCAGGATGCAGGCGGCGCGGGTCGCGCAGACGGGGATCGCGGAGTTGCAGACGTCCTCGATGCGGCCGTCCGTGAAGACGGCCTCGTCGCTGACGCAGGAACTCATGAGGAGCGCGAGAGCGGGCAGCGCGGCGTATCGAAGCTTGATCATCGTCGTGAGACCGTGGGAGAGAGACTCTTGGGTGACGCCGTGAGCGTAGCCCAGCGCGCCCGTGAAGCAAAGGCCGTGGGAGAGAACGGGCTAGTCACTTTGGCGCCGGTCTCCTATGCTCCGGGTCGTTCACGGCAACCAACCCTTCAGTTAGTAAGACATGCTCCACGTGAGGTCGCCCCTGGGGGCGAGCCATCCGTCGAGGATGGACGCGGCGCGCACAGTAGAGCGCGTCGACGGTCCTGCGAGGAGCGAGGTCGGATGAGGATGGATTTGAGACGTTATACGAGGTGCGCGAGCGCCCTGTTGGCGGCGTTGGCCTGTGTGGCGGGGGCAGCAGCCCCTGCGAGCGCACAGAGCGACGCGGCGAGTGATGAGTCGGCGAGGCCGTATTCATCGGTGGTGGTGCAGAATCGGCTATTCGATCCGACGCACGAGCTCAGCATTGCTGTGGGCTCGTTGCCGCTCGACGCGTTCACGAAGGGCGTGACGTTGAGCGGATCGTACACTCTGCACTTCTCGAGCTTCTTCGCGTGGGAGGTCGGACAGTTCGTGTACTCGTTCCAGTACGACACTGCCCTACGTGACGAGTTGGACGCGACGCTGGGCCTCCAGCCGTTGCCGTTCGAGCTGATGGACTTCTACGTCTCGACCAACGCGGTGTTCAAGCCGTTGTATTGGAAGGGTGCGTGGATGAACTCGGCGCTCGCGCACGGCGAGTTGTTGCTCAACGCGGGGTTCGCCTACGGGTGGTTCACGCGGAGTCAGCGGCCCGGTCTGGATCTTGGTGCGGCCGTGAGGTTGTTCGCGACGGAGAACCTCTCGATTCGATTGAACACGCGTTACCTGTTGTTCGTGGGCGGTGAGAGTCTTGAAACGATCGATGTCAAAGATGAGCTCTGGATCAGCCTGGGGACGTCGCTGTCGTTCTAGCGCAGTGGCAGTTCTCGCGGCGTTGACCTTTGGTTGCGCCGGGCCATCCTTCGTGGACATGGAGCGAGACGAGGTCTACGCCGCGGCGGTGGAGGCTTCGCTCGAGGAGCGGTCGAGCTACGCCTCGGCCGCGGCGTACAGCTACTTCCGTGGCGCCAACGTGGACGATCCGCGGTACGACCGAGCGATGAGGCTGCTCGCGCTCAACTCGGAGCGGCTGGGTCTGAGCTACGCGGCTTCGCTGTGGTACCTCGAGATCGCTCGCGCCAGGCGCGACGTCGCGCTGGTCGCCGAGGCCGTGCTCGGCCTCGAGCGGGTGGTGGCGACGTACCCTTACGATCGCTCGACGCTGGTCAATGGCTTCATCGCCACGGCCGAGATCACGGGGCTCCCGCCCCGTCAGCAGGCGTTCGTGGCGTACCATCAGGGGCTCGACAGCGTGCTCCGTGGGCTGGACGACTGGGCCGACGCGCGGTTCTCGGAGATCCCGTCTGGGAGCCCGTACGCGCTGCGCGCCCGCTACGTTCAGCTCATGAGGTTGGTCTCTTCGTACGACCTCGACGAGGCCGTCGTCGAGATCGAGGGCCTGCTCGAGGAGGACGGGGTCCCCGAGGACCTGCGCCTCGACGCGCAGCGTACGCTCGCGAGGGTCGACTTCGAGCGCGCCCGATGGGACGACGCGCTCGAGCGCTATGAGACTCTGCGCCAGAGCGCGCCGGACGATCCGAGCCTCCTGCTCGAGATGGCCTGGACGCACTACTACCGCGGTGAGTATCAGCGCGCGCTCGGCCTCCTCCTGGCGCTCGACGCGCCGAGCTACGGTGGTCTGATCGCGCCCGAGCGGTACCTGCTCGAGGCCCTCTCGCTCCAGAAACTGTGTCAGTTCGAGCCTGCGCAGCGCGCCGCCGTGCGCCTGAGGATTCGTCATGGTAACGCCATCGACGACCTCTACGCGGGCGTGCCGCTGCGTGAGTCGGCCGCGTTGAGGAACGCTGCGCGTCAGCGCAACGAAGGACAGGACGTCGCGCGATACCGCGCCCGACTGGTGCGTGAACGCGTCATGATCGACGAGATGGAGGGGCAGCTCGGCAAGGAGCTCGCCGACGGGCTCCGTGCGATCTACGACCAGGGCCTCGCCGAGGCCGAGCGTCGCGAGGACGCCGAGCTCGAGAGGGTCATGGTCTCCGTGGGAGACGACCTGCTCGGAGCCGAGGAGGGCGTGCGGTTGATCCTACACGAGCTGGGGGTGTCCCTGCTTCGCGGGCGACGCAACGACCCGGGCGAGCCCGAGCGGATCCTGACCACGGATCGTTTCGATCCGCAGAACGAGGTCCAGTATCTGTTCGAGGGGGAGTTCTGGACCGATGAGCTCGACGACATCGTCGTGAGGGTGGAGGACCGATGCATCGATTGAGAAAGATCACCGCGACGTTGCTGATGTGCGGCGTGCTCGGATCATCCGGTTGCGCCGCAGGGCTCACGGAGGTCCCCGACCCGCCTCAGGTCGAGACGTTGCGGCTCAAGATCGCGAAGGTGCGCAACGCCATCGACGAGACCCGGCGCACGATCGCCGACTCGCGAGGCGCGACCTACCTCCCCGAGCTCTACGTGCGCCTCGCCGAGCTGATGAGCGAGGAGGCGCGCTACCACTACCAGCTCGCCTACGAGCGCGAGCAGCGCGCGACGAAGGTCTTGCACGTGCCTCAGGTCAGGCTCCTCAAGGAGAAGTCGATCGAGGTCTACGAGCTGGTCCTCTCACGCTTCCCGGACACTCCGCTGGCTCCCCGAGTGCTGTTCAACATCGGCCACGAGTGGCGTGAGCTCGGCGAGTTCGACAAGATGCGCGGCGTGCTCCAGCGCCTCGTTGACAACTACAAGGACTCGCCGCTGCGTTACGACGCGCTGCTCGTTCTCGGCGACTACCACTTCGATCGCAACCAGCTCGGCCAGTCCAAGACGTTCTACGAGCAGATCACGAAGGGTCCGCTCCTGCATGTCACGGGGCTTGGTCATTACAAGCTCGCGTGGGTCTGGGTGAACCTCGGTGAGTGCAAGTCCGCGTTGGACGAGTTCGAGACCGCGATCAACCGCTCGAACCGCTGGGAGGAGGCGCTCGCAGAGCGCGCCGCCGAGGAGGCCGAGGACGAGGAGGGCGCAGACGCCTCCGACGTCGAGGCCGCGCCCAAGCAGCCCAAGAACACATCGGTCGAGGGTGCGCAGCAGGACATCGACGTCCGGCGCGAGTCGCTCGTCGATCTCGCGTACTGCTACAGCCGTGAGCGCTCGCACAAGAAGGTCGTGAGCTACATCGAGCGTTACTCCTACGACCGCCCGACCTACGTCGCGGCGCTCGACAAGATGGGATCGCGCTACCGTGTGATGGACAACTTCGAGGGCGCTGTGCTCGTGTCGCGTGAGCTGCTTCGCCTCGGCGACGCCAGTGACGAGAGGCTCGACGACGCGCGGGCGCTGTACACGTCGCTCAAGAAGCTCCGAAAGTACGACACCGTCGATGACGACATGACGCTGATCGCCGAGACGCTCGTGAGGCGCTACTCGCGCGTCGAGATCAACGACGAGCAGCGCGTCATGATCGTCGACGAGTTCGAGCGCTACATGCGCGACCTGGCGATCTCGGCGCAGAAGCGACTCCCGAAGATCAAGAAGGAGCGCAACAAGCAAAAGTACGCGGACCGTCTCGCGTCCGCGTACGCCGTCTACTTCGACACGTTCCCCAAGGGGCCCCAGCGCTCTGATATGTTGCTCAACGTCGCAGACGTGTTGCTCGTGGCCGGCAGGGAACTCGATTCGGGCCTCATGTCCCTGGAGGCCTCGTCGCTTCTTCGTGACGAGACCGAGCGTCGCACCGCACTCTACGACTCCATCGTGTCCTTCCAGGGCTCGATGTCCAAGGAGTCGAACCGCTCGCAGTACGAGCGCGTGACCGCGCGAGCCGCGCTCAGGCGCGCCGCGGATCAGCTTCTCACCTACGACCTCGAGCCCGACAAGGCTCGCCGCGTGAAGTACGCCGTCGCGCAGACGTACTACGACGAGGGCCGCTTCACGCTCGCGATCGACAAGCTCACGGCGGTCGCCTACGAGTACCCTGGAACCGACGAGTCCGACGCGTCGCTCCAACTCGTGCTCGACTCCTTCAACACGCTCAACGACAACGACGGCCTCATCATGGCGTCGCGTCGTTTCATGAACGAGGCCTCGCCGGCGTCGTCTGGCCTCAAGGCCAGGATCAAGGGCGTCCTCGCGGCGGCCGAGCAGAGGAAGCTCGACGAGCTCTCGCTCCAGGCCGCTGGCGACGAGGGGGGAGACCTCACGGCGCTCATCGAGTTCGCCGAATCGCAGAAGGGCACCAGCTTGGGTGAGCGCGCGCTCATCAACGCGTTCGTCGCGGCGCGCGCCATCGGCGACACCGCCCAGATGTACGAGCTCGCCGACGAGCTCGCCAAGACCTACCCGGCGAGCGAGCAGCTCCCTGGTATCTTCACCACGCTCGCCCAGACCGCGATCGCGCGCTTCGAGTACGATCGCGCCGTCGACATCCTGGGGCGAGCCGCCTCCCTCAACTCCTGTCTCTTATACACATCTCCGAGCCCACGAGACAGGCAGAAATCTC
>CAJXPN010000059.1 GCA_913058025.1 uncultured Myxococcales bacterium
ACGAGATTTCTGCCTGTCTCGTGGGCTCGGAGATGTGTATAAGAGACAGGGTTACACACCGAGCACGAGACGTGAAGCCCGCGTCAGTCGCGCACGAGCGCGCGGCTGAAGCCGGTCGACACGAGCGCCGCGTCGGTCAGGCCGACGCCGCTGGCCGCGAGCAGGTCCTCGATGGAGACCTGGGTGCGGATCGCGTCGAGCGTGATCTTCTCGTACACCGTCACGAGGTCCTCGAAGCCCATGGGCACGGCCGGCACGTCGAACGTGTGCGTGAACGTCCCGGCGACGCCGTTCGGCCCGCGCGACCAGACGTCCCAGGAGCGATCCAGCCCGACCATGCGCGCGCGGTAGAGCGGCCCGGCCTGAGAGGTCAGCGTGAACGAGCGGCCCATCTCCGAATACGACACCGTCGCCGTGTTCGGGAACGTGCCCATCTGAATCGCGGTCGGGAGCTGCTGGCCGTTCCAGAGCGCGACGGAGAGCTCGTCGGGGAGCTCGACGCCGGTCTGCTGGCTCCCGCCGACGTCCTGCGCGAGGAACGCGATCGCGAGCACCGAGTAGCGGCTGCCCACGAGCGAGCCGTAGGGCGGCGCCATCGTCAGGCGGCGGACATCCGGGCGGCCGTCGCCGTCGTCGTCGGTCGTGGCGCTGATGCCAAGCGGCACGAACCCGGGCGCCTGGAGCAGCGTGCCGCCCAGGAGCACCGCCGCCTCGGCCTGACCGTTCGTCATGAACGGCAGGTTCGACACGTCGATCTGCGTGATGAGCTGCTGACGGACCGACGGGCGGATCGTCTCGCTCGGGAAGTTCGCGTAGTCGGGAAGGCGCTCGGACGTGTCGCCGTCGTTGTCGAAGTCGACGGCGTCTATCACGCGCTGACGCGCGGTGACCTGGAGCGGGCGGAAGCCGTGGTCGAAGCGGTTGAACAGCGGCAGGAAGATCGCGAGCGCGTCACCGAACCCGTCGATCTGCTGGTTCTGCACGATGTTGATGAGGTCGGAGACGGGGACCCTGCCCGCGAGACCCCACGCCAACCTCGCGCCGGCCGAGACCGTCGCGTAGTAGGTCGTCTTGAAGTTGAGCCTGAAGCCCAGGAAGCGGCCGTCGATCGTGAGGCCGCCGGGCAGCGGGATGTCCGTCGTGCCCTGGGTCGGGATCTGGATCGGCGTGACGAACGGGTCGCCCAGCAGGCGGCCCAGGTCGAAGTTGAGCAGGCCGCCCGAGATCGAGCCGCCGGCGAGCCGAGGAAGACCTCGCCGCCCGTCGAGAGCGCCGAGTTGTCGAACGTACCGGTGAAGCCGCCGATGGGGCCCGCGCCGGTGCGCGGCGTCAACGGGATCACGATGTCGGGCGCGTCGACGTCCAGGATCGTGACGTAATCGTAGTCGTCGGTGAACACGGAGACGTCGTAGTCACCGGCCGGGCGCGTGAAGGACGCGACGCCGCCAGCGACGCTGAGCGCCGTGACGCCGTCGACGACCACGGTCGCGCCTACCACGGCGCTGCCGGTCTCGGCGTCGCTCACGACCACGCGCAGCGAGCCGCCCATTGGCGGCGGGCCGACGTTCGAAAGCGTGGTCTCCTCCTCGCAGCGTACGGTCGAGCCGTCGAGCACCGCGTCCGCGGTCACGATCGAGGTGCCCGCCGTCGATGTCGCCGTGGCGAGCGAGCCGCTCACGGTCACGGCCGTGGTGTTCGAGGAGCTCCAGACGAAGGCCGCGGCGATGCCGTCGCCCTGGTCGTCGAGCGCGAACGCCTCGAGCTGGACGCGCTGCCCGGGGGACACGGTCCGGTCGGGCGTGGCCACGTAGCAGCGGTCGATGCGACGAGGCGCAGTCGTGCACGCGCCAGCGTCACAGAGCTCGCCGGGCGCGCAGTCCTCCGGGCCGCGGCAGATCGCCTCGAAGCAGTTCCCGTCCACGCACTCGAACCCGTCGCGGCACTCCGCGTCGTCGTCGCACTCGGGCGAGAAGCTGCAGGTGCCGCTCAGGCAGACCTCCTCCTCTTCACAGTCGGAGTCGATGACGCACTGGGGGCGCGGGACGCACTCGCCGCGGCCCACGTCGCAGACCTCGGCGGCGGTGCAGTCCAGGTCGGACTGGCACGGGCCGCAGAGCCCGGTGGACTCGTCGCACGAGAGCTCCCCGCAGTCGTCGTCGCGCACGCACGGGCCGCACGAGCCTCGGCGCGTGTCGCAGCCGAACTCGCCGCACTCGGGCTGCTCGTCGCACAGGATCGGACCGCAGCCGCACCCCTGAGGGACCTCGTACTCGCGGCAGACATCCGTGGGCATCACGTCGCCGGCGATCTCACAGACGCCCGCGGCGCCGCACTCGTAGACGACGCAGCGATCGCCGAAGTCGACGCCGTCGGCGCCGCCGCCGTCCAGGCGGCCGGCATCATCATGCTCGCTCAGGAGCTGTGTGAGCCCGATCCCGAGCCGCAAGTGTCCAGGCCTTCGAGTTCGTCGAAGCGGCGCAGGAACACCAGGCGTCGCAGCACGAAGAGTAAGACCCCCCCGGACAATACGCTCAAGGACGCGGTCAAGACGACCTTCTGAGGCGCAGGCCACTCGGCCTGCGCCAGCAGCGGCGTCACATGTCGGGCTCGAACTTGTAGGCCTTGTTGATCTTGGCCGCGCCGCCCTTGGGCTTGGGGAACTCCATGCGCTTGGCCACGAGCTCCATGCACTTGCCTACGTCCGAGCTCAGCCCTCGCGCGCTCGCGCTCTTGACCGTCCCGCTCGACCCCACCAGCAGGCTCAGGCTCACTCGCCCGGCCAGGCCAGGGCTCCTCTTGAGCGAGCGCTCATAACACTTCCGCATCGCGCCGTTGTAGTCCCTGAAGACGCCCGAGGCCGCCTTCGGGTCGATCCGGCCACTCGCCTTCACCGTCGTGCGCTTGATCGTCGCCTTGGGCGTCGTCGGCTCGGCCTTGAGGCCCTCGACCAGGCCCGCGACCATCGTCGCGCGGTCCATGAAGACGATCCCTAGCTCGCTGGCCTTCGTCTTCGCGTCTTCCTTGGCCTCCGCCAGCGGATCGACGGGCGGCTCGTCTACCTTGGGCTTGGGCTCCTCCTTCTTGACGACCGGAGGGTCGACGGGCTCCGGTTTCTTCTCCTCGCAGCCTCCGCACGCCGAGAGCGTGAGGGCGAACGTGGAGATGAGCATCGCGGCACGGCTCGCGTACCTGCTTTCTGTCTTTTCGAACATACTGTCCAACTCGTTGCGCTAGGCGGGAAGATCACGTCCCATTGATGCGCGATCTTTATCATCTGAAAGATACCGGTTCGCTTCACGGCTTTTCAAGACCGCTCTGTCGGTCTATGAGCCTTGTCTGCGGTCGTTCACCTTACCCCTGACCGCGTCACACAGGAGACGACATGACTCACGAACCGGTCACACTCACGATCGAACGCCTCGCGCATGGCGGCGAGGGCGTCGCGCACCTCGAGGACGGTCGCGTCGTCTTCGTCACGGGAGCGTTGCCTGGAGAGCAGGTCGTCGCCCACGTCGGAGCGCTCAAGAAGACCTGGGCGCGCGCGAGCGTGGACGAGATCCTCGAGCCCAGCCCGCTGCGCATCGACCCGGCGTGCCCGCACGCTTCGAAGTGTGGAGGTTGCGACCTCTGGCACCTCGACCCCTCGCACGAGGCCACGCTCAAGGCCAAGGCCGCCGCGGAGACCATCGCGCGCCTCTCCAGGCTCGAGCTCCCCGAGCACGTCGCGCACGCCGCCCCCGAACACACGGGCTACCGCGTCCGCGCGACCTTCCGCCTGCGCCGGGTCGGCGAGAAGCTCCTCGTGGGCTACATCGAGCGCGGCGGCCGCCGCGTCGTCGACATCGGCTCATGCGCCGTCCTTGACCCCACGCTCGAGCTCGCCCGTGAGGCCCTCCGCGCCGCGCCCGTGCGCTCCGCGGTCGTCTTCGCGGAGCTCGCTGGTCCCGGCGAGGTCGTCTACTCCTTCACCGAGGTCTCCGGCGCGCGCGTCGAGGCGTTCGAGGCCTGGCTCGAGTCCATGTGCGAGGGCAAGCTCGTACGCGGAGCTCGAGCCACCGTCGGGAAGCTCCGGATGCGCGTGGGCAGGCCCGAGGTCGACGCCGCCCTCGCCGTCCCGGCGCTCCCGTCGCTCTCGCCGATCCGGACCGCGCCCGCGGGCATGTTCCGCCAGGCCAACCCGGCGGTGAACCACGCGCTCGTCTCGCACGTGCGCGCGTCGCTCTCCACCGACGCCCCCTTCGAACACCTCCTCGAGCTCTTCGGCGGAGCAGGGAACCTCACCTTCGCGGTGCCCGACCTCGCCAAGCGCGTGACCACGATCGAGGGGGAGGGCGCCGCGTCCAAGCTCGCCAAGCAGATCGCCGCCTCGCACGCGACCCACGTCACCGCGCTCGCGCGCACCATCGACGCCTCACTCGTCGACGAACTCGTCGCGCTCGCGCCCGATGCGCTCCTGCTCGACCCGCCGCGTTCGGGCGCCCGCGATGTCTGCGCCGCGCTCGGCGCGCTCGAGTCGCTGCGCCACATCACCTACGTCTCCTGCGACCCGGCGTGCCTCGGGCGAGACCTGGCCGCGCTCGGCGAGCTCGGCTGGCGCGTGCGCTCGCTCGAGCTCTTCGACATGTTCCCGCGCACCGCGCACATCGAGTCGGTCGCCGTGCTCGAGCGCGCCTGACAAGAAAGACGGAGGGCGTGACCTCCACTGGAGGTCACGCCCTTCATACGCTGCGTCGAATCCATTGCGCCCGCGGTGCGGGCGCGAGGATCACTTCTTCTCGTCGGCCGGCTGGCTCTCGCCACCGGCGGCCTTCTTCACGGCGTCGGCAGCTGCGCCGACCTTGTCGCCAGCCTTCTCGGCGGCGTCGCCAGCCTTGTCGGCGGCGGCGCCAGCCTTGTCGGCGGCCTCGCCAGCCTTCTCCTTGAGGTCGTCGCCAGCCTTCTCGGCCTTGTCGCCAGCCTTCTCGGCGGCCTTCTCGGCCTTGTCGCCAGCCTCTTTCGCCTTCTCCTTGGCCTCCTCGGCCTTGCTCTCGGTCTCCTTCTTCGCCTCCTCACAAGCGGTGAGGCTGCCGACAGACATGGAGAGGAAGAGGCCGAGGACCATGAGGCGGATAATGTTCTTCATCGTGTGCGCTCCTTTCGTGTTTCTCGCCTTACGTACTACGGCTTGCCGCGCAGTGGCTTATGCTACTGCTTCCCAGTCCGGCAAATCGACCTCGCCTTTCGAGATCGCGTGTATAAGACGGACGAGACGATACATCAGCTCTCGCAAGACGGGAAACTCTTTCATGTCCCCGTCCCAGAATTGGAGCCCATTCCACGTGCCCAGGCGCTGATCGGAGAGCCTGAGGTGGATGTTCACCTCGTCGTCCTCCGGCGGCCGGCGCTGTGGAGATGCTTCCCAGAACGCGTACTTGAGCAGGACCTCGTAGACGCGAGTGTAGTCGCGCTCGTTGAGCTGAACGCTGTAGAGGTCGCGCTCGTCGCCCACCTTCGCGCTCACCAACACCCAGCCCTCCCCCGCGAGCTGCAGAGTGGTCATCCCGCTCTCTTCGAGCGCCCCGCCAATCTGGCAGAAGAAATGGAGCCCCGCTGCGCTTTGTGTTCCTTCGAAGAGCGACTCGAGCCGTCTCTTCAGGATCTCCGCTGGATCGGACACCTGCTCTCTCCACCATGGCTGCTACAAATGCTGACTTTCGCCTCTTTCTTATCTCACTCGATGCGTGCTCGTCCAGCGCCCATGCGCCTCACGTTGTGTGCGCTCGCCACGTGAACATCGCGGCCTCTTTGTTTACACTCCCCTCCCGGCGCACCCCGCGCGCGAACCGATCTCCATCCGAGGCTCGATATGAGCGACGATCCCACACGCGATGACCTCCCCGACGAGCCCCCCTCCTCACCCGAGGCCGACCCGTCGACCCCCTCCGAACATGAGGTTTCGCGCGGCGCGAGCGACGCTCCTTCCTCGCCTGGTGACTCCTCCCGCGCCGACGACGCCCTGGATGAGGCGCCCGCGGCGGCGCATGATGAACCCGGGGATGCTCTCGACGATGAGCCCGAGGAGGAGCCCGATGTGATCGCTCACGAGGACGACCCCGCCGAAGAGGACGACGAGGACGACGAGGACGCGCGCTCCCATCGGCTCCCTCCTGACACGCCCACGACGTTCGGCGCGCTCCCGTTCCTCTCGGACGCCTCGCGCACGCGCTGGCTCGAGCGCGCGATCGTCCTCGGCCTCGTCTCCCTCTTCTTCCTCCCGATGCTCGGCTCCTTCGGCCTCTGGGACCCCTGGGAGACACACTACGGCGAGGTCGGCCGGCAGATCACCGAGCGCCACGACTGGATCAGCACGTGGTGGGGATCGCACTGGAAGGACGCCGGCGGCGCCAGCGAGGGGAAGTACTTCTACTCCAAGCCCATCCTCTTGATGTGGCTCATGGCCATCGGCGTCTCCACGCTCGGCGTCAACGAATGGGGCATCCGCATCGGCGTCTGCCTCGTCGCGATCCTCGCCGTCGTCTCCGTCTACGTGTTCGGCCGCGAGGTCTTCTCGCGGCGCGTCGGCGCGCTCATGGCCGGCTGCGTGGCGACCTCACCCTTCTTCTTCTTCCTGAGCCGACAGGCCCAGACCGACATGCCCTTCGTCGGGTTGATGACCGTGGGCATGTGCTTCTTCATGGCCGGCGTGTTCGGCCGCGACCGGGACGAGCCCACCGATCGGCTCTCCTTCGGGCTCTCCATCGGCTGGATCCTCGCGGTATGCGTCCCCCAACTCACGCTCATCCTGGCCGGGCTCGCGCGCTGGCGCGGCGGCCGCTCCTCGGCCATGAGCGCGCTGACCGACTCGCTCAACGTCGTCGTCGGGATCGGCGGGACGCTCATGGTCCTCCAGGCGCTCCCGTTGCTCGCCGGGCTCTGGATCGGGCGGGACGGCTCCCCCGAGACCGCCCGCAAGAGGTTCGTGATCACTTGCGGCGGCTTCGTCGCCTCCTGGGTCCCGCTCGCCGGCGTCCTCGTCGCCGCGCTGGTGACCTCCCCGAGCCCGCGCGACGCGCTGCTCAACCTGAACGGCTGGTTTGTCTGGGGCCCCACGCAGGCGCTCCTCTACCAGTCGCTGCTCGCCGTCGCGCTCTACCTCACGCTCGGCAAGGCCGTGATCGAGCGGCGGCGGATGCACCTGCTCATGTTCTACGTCTTCACCGCGCTCGCCACGCTCGCCAAGGGTCTGCTCGGGTTCATGCTCCCAGGCGCCATCCTCTTCTTCTACATCCTGCTCACGCGTGAGTGGCGACTCCTCAAGCGCGTCGAGTTGTTGCGCGGGATACTGGTCTTCATCGCCGTCAGCTTCCCCTGGTACGCCTCGATGCTCATCCGGCACAACCCGGCGTTCTACAACCGCTTCTTCGTCCACGATCACTTCAAGCGCCTCGCCAGCGGCGTCCACCAGATCGACGAGGGCAGCTTCGAGCACTTCGTGCGCTGGCTCGGCTACGGTCTCTTCCCCTGGTCCGCGCTCGTGCCCGCCGCGCTCGCGCGCTTCTTTACCGACGAGCGCGCCCGCGTCGACTCCGATCGCTCGCGCGCCGGCCTGATGCTCCTCCTGTGGGCGCTCGTCGCGTTCACGCTCTTCACGCTCTCGTCGACCAAGTTCCACCACTACATCTTCCCCGCGGTGCCCGCGCTCGCGATGCTCGTCGCGCTCGCGCTCGACGACGCCCTCGACCGTGACATGCCGCGGCCCTGGCCGCTCTTCCTCGCCGCGCTCGGGTTCGGCTCGCTCATCGCCTGGGACATCATCGACGACCCCCAGATCCTCAAGAACCTCTTCACCTACAAGTATGACCGCAAGTGGGACAACGCCTCGTGGGACATCTCGTTCCGCGTGACGCTGCTCGCCACGACCGTCCCCGCGCTGCTCGGTATGTTGTTGATGTTGATGAGGAACTCGAAGGTCCGCCGCGTCGCCGTGGGGCTGATGTTCGCGTCTGGCGTCGCGCTCGGGGTCTTCTGCCTGGACGTCTACATGCCCAGGGTCAGTCAGACCTGGAGCCAGAAGGGCGTCTGGGATCACTACTACAGCGTGTGCGACCGCGAGGCGCCTCGCCCTGGCGCCGACGCGCGCAAGACCTACTGCGCCCAGCCCGTCATCGCGTTCAAGCTCAACTGGCGCGGTGAGAACTACTACTCGGCCAACGAGGTCATCCCCGTACGCGACGACGACGACTTCACGCACTTCCTCTCTCAGAACGAGGGCGTGACCTTCTATGGGATCATGGAGCTCGCGCGCTACCGAGGCGAGTTCCAGCGCAAGCTCCCCAAGGAGCTCAAGGCCAACAACTGCATCGTCTACAACGAGAACCTGAAGTTCGTGCTCGCCAAGGCGCCGTGCGCCAAGGACGACCCGGAGCGGGTCGCTGGCAAGTGAGTTGGGCGGGTGACGTGTGACGTGGTGTGGGCTTCAGCCCGGCTCGTACTCGATCGGTGAGACCGACGGCAGGTCGAACTCTCGACGCGACATCGCCACGTAGTTGTGGCCGATGGCGACCTGCTCGCCCTCCATCACCTGCTCGCCGGCCTCGTTCACGCGCGCGTTCATCGTGGCCTTCTTGCCCGATCCGCAGATCGTCTTGATCTCGACGAGCTCCTCGGCCCACGCCATCAGGTACTTCGACCCGTCGAAGGGCTCGCCCCGGAAGTCCGTGCGCAGCCCGTACGCCAGCACGGGGACGTCGAGCCGATCGCAGATCAGCGTGAGCTGCATGACCTGGGCGGGCGTGCAGAACTGGGCCTCGTCGATGAGCACGCAGTCCAGCGGCCTGACCTCGTGCGCCGCGCGCGCGGACACGTAGAGGTCGAAGTCACTACCGAACGCGTTCGCCTCCCTCGAGAGCCCGATGCGCGAGGTGATCTTGCCGACGCCGAACCTGTCGTCGACGCTGGGCGTGTAGAGCAGGACGTTCATCCCGCGCTCTTCGTAGTTGTACGCGGCCTGGAGCAGCGTCGTCGATTTGCCGGCGTTCATCGCGGCGTAATAGAAGTAGAGCTTGGCCACGATCGCTCCTGGAGCGCCTCGGCAAGGCGCGTCATGAGAGGGGGGGAAGGCGGGCGCGAGGTTAGTCGCGAGCGCGACCCCGGCGCAAGACGCCGCGTGTGATTTGGTGAACCTCATGGAACTCGGCGGGTCGCCGAGGGCCAGCTTTTCAATTTCGGGTGGAAGTGCTAGCTTCCGTGTCGACTTTGTACCCGCATTAATGCGGCCCAATGGGTGTCATGAGCTGTCCGGAATCGGGGGATGCTTCGGAGGAGTTTCGTGGCGCCGTGTCGTCCGAGATCCAATCCAATTCACATGTGTGTAGGGAGAGACGAATGAGCAACGCGAAGCTTGAGTTGAATGGCCAGACCTATGAGTTCCCCGTCGTTGTGGGGACCGAGGGTGAGGTGGGTATCGACGTCGCGAAGCTGCGAGTAAGCAGCAAGGCGATCGCTCTCGACCCGGGCTACGGCAACACCGGCTCCTGCAAGTCCGCGATCACGTTCATCAACGGCGAGGAGGGCGTCCTCCACTACCGTGGCTACCCGATCGGGCAGCTCGCCGAGAAGCTCTCCTTCGAGGAGGTCGCCTACATGCTCGTCTGGGGCGAGCTGCCGTCGCAGTCTGAGCTCGACGACTTCAAGGCCAAGCTCGACGAGCACGCCGCGCTCCCTGCCTCGGTCCTGGCGTTGATCAAGACCTTCCCCGAGCAGGCCCACCCGATGGCGATGGCCCAGGCCGCCGTCGCCGCGCTCGAGCCCGCGTCCCACCACGTCGCCCCGGCCGACGACGCCGACGCCCACATCATCTCGATCATCGCGAAGTTCAAGTCGCTCGCCGCGGCGATCTACCGCCACCAGAAGAACGAGCCGGCCGTCGCCTCCGAGACCGACCTCAGCTACGCCGGCGACTTCCTCCAGCTCATGTACGGTCGTGACGGCGGGAACTACGAGATCGACGAGGCCATCGAGGAGGCCATCAACGCCCTCCTCATCCTCCACGCCGACCACGAGCAGAACTGCTCGGCCTCCACGGTCCGCATGGTCGGCTCCTCGCAGGCTTCCATCTACGCCTCCATCTCGGCCGGCATCGGCGCGCTCTGGGGCCCGCTCCACGGCGGCGCCAACCAGCGCGTGCTCGAGATGCTCCAGGCCATCCACGAGGACGGCGCCGACTACCAGAAGTACGTCGACATGTCGAAAGACAAGGAGTCGGGCTTCCGCCTCATGGGCTTCGGTCACCGCGTCTACAAGAACCACGACCCGCGCGCGACGATCCTCAAGAAGTCGACCGATCGCGTCCTCGCCAAGCTCGACAAGAAGGACCCGCTCCTCGACATCGCCAAGAAGCTCGAGCAGGTCGCCCTCAGCGACGACTTCTTCATCAAGCGCAAGCTCTTCCCCAACGTCGACTTCTACTCGGGCATCATCTACCGCGCGCTCGGCATCCCCACGAACATGTTCACCGTCATGTTCGCCCTGGGACGCCTCCCCGGCTGGATCGCCCAGTGGAAGGAGCTCCGCGACGACCCCAAGGCCCGCATCTACCGTCCCCGCCAGATCTACACCGGCGAGACCAAGCGTGACGTGACCACGATCGCCGAGCGCTGAAGCGCTCCTCCGATACGCCGAGCCTGATAGGAGGGCCGGCGGTGTGGCGTCGATTTCATCGACGCCACACCGCCGGCCCTCTCTTCGTTTGCGCGAGGGTCCTCAGTCCGAGAGGACCTCACGCATGTGGCACGCCATCATCGCAGGGTACTCCGCGTCGAGACCTTCGGGGCAGCTCTGCTCGAACAAGGCTCGCGCGCGCTCCAGGTGACGCGGCGCCTCCTGGTC
>CAJXPN010000060.1 GCA_913058025.1 uncultured Myxococcales bacterium
ATCTACACAGAGTAGATCGTCGGCAGCGTCAGATGTGTATAAGAGACAGTCCCTGAACTCGGCGAGCTCGCGCCCGAGCTCGACGCGTCCGGGCGTCGTGACGTGATCTTCGCGATCGGTCGAATCGGAGGCGTCGTGGGCGAGCCGATCCTGGAGTACCTGTTCAGGACCTCACCGATGTCAGTCCAGGTGGTCGCGGCGGACGAGCTCGCCAGGCTCGGGACGCGCTTCAGCGTGGAGGCGTTGCGTGGAGAGCTTGGCACGTCTCGCGACCCCATCTTCACGGCGACGTTGCTCAACGCGATCGACAAGATCGAAGAGCGTCACCCTGTGAACGCGAACCAGGGTTCGCTCACGCTCGCCGAGGACGGCAGCGCGGGCGCGCTGACGCTCTCCGGGGCGTCGGCGGGCGAGGTCACGCTGTACGAGCGCTCGCTCGAGGCGATCTCGAGGCCTCCGGCGCAGGACGACGAGGGCGCGCTCGTGGTCTCCAGGGGCGAGGGGGTGCTCCAGGGGTGGCAAGGCCTCGCGCCAGCACCCAGGCGCGCGCCACCCAAGCTGTTCATGTACGCGGTCAGCAGCGACCACGTCGGCATCATCGCGTTCGTGTTGGGGATGTTGAGCTTCTTCACATACTGGATCGTCTCACCGTCTCTGGCCATGGAAGGATTCCCTGTGAGCATGGGGTTCACGGCAGAGGTGTTGTCTGTGGCGATCACGCTCTTGGGCCCGCTGCTGACACCGCTCGTGCTCTTCTTGCGCTGGAAGGGCCGCCACGAGCGCCTCAGAAGGTTCCTGACCGAGGGCGAGTACGCGACGGCGAGGGTCCTGTCGGATGAGCGAGGCGAGGTCGAGTATGTGGACGCGTTGGGGAAGCTGCAACGCGCGACGCTGACAGCGAAGCAGCGCAAGCGCTTCAGGGACGGCGACAAGCTCCCCGTGCTCACCGACGGGCAGGAGCTGTTGGTGTTGTCTCGACTGCAAGGCATCACCCCGCGCGAGGACGGGTTCGTGTCGCTGAGGGTGATGTCGCCGGGGGTCGTGCTCATCACCGTGTTCACCGGGTTGTTCCTGCTGCCGTGCTTCATCGGGTTTGCGTTCGCGCTGGTCGCGTCGGTGTGAGCGGTGGGTATTTGCGTGCTCGAGTGAAGTTTCTTGCACGATGCCCGTCCAAGCTCGCGACACAGTATGTAGATGGTCGAGAGCAGCAGCGGAGGTGACGGTCATGAGCGTCGTGCAGGGATTCAAGTTGGTCGGGTTTGCGGCGATGGCGCTGTCACTGAACGCGTGCATCATCGTGCGTTCCAACGGTGGCGAGTTCGACGACGACGAGCCTGGCTTCGACGATCCCGACTTCGACGATCTGCCCGACATCCCTCGAGAGGATCGCCCCGACGACCGTGAGGCGCAGCGCGTCCGTCAGCTCTTCGAGCCGTTGACGGCGACCGCCGACCCCGACCCGACCAACGCATTCGCCGACGACGCCGACGCCGCGCGCTTCGGCGAGCGCCTGTTCAACGACAAACGCTTCAGCTCGGACGGCACGATCGCGTGTGTCTCATGCCACGATCCGTCGCAGGGGTTCTCGGACACCCGCCAGTTCTCGACGGGAGTCGGCGGCGCGGTGGGGACGCGCCACTCTCCAGGCATCGTAAACCCGGGCTTGATGAAGTTCGTCCTGTGGGACGGGCGCGCAGACAGCCTGTGGTCGCAGCCGGTGCGTGCGATGGAGAACCCGGCCGAGATGAACCTCAAGCGCACCGAGATCGCGCACCTCACGATCGAGAACCACGCGAGCGAGTACGAGCAGGTCTTCGGCGGCATGCCGAACCTGCTCGACGTGCCCACGGCGGCGTCGCCTGGAGACCTCGGCTGGCAGCGAATGTCGGGCACGCAGGTCGAGCAGGTGGAGGACGTCGTGGCGAACGTCGGCAAGGCCATCGCAGCCTTCGAGCGCACGATCACCTGTGATGGTACGCGCTTCGACCGGTTCCTTCAGGGCTCGAACAACCTGACCCGTCAGGAGGTGCGCGGCGCGCTGCTCTTCGACGAGGTCGGCTGCGCCGAGTGCCACTCGGGACCGAACTTCTCGGATCAGGAGTTCCACAACATCGGGATCGGCTCGGAGAACGCCGCCGAGGCCGAGGGCCGCGCGTCGGTGCTCGCGCAGCTCTTCGACGACCCCTTCGGCGGCGCAGGCATGCACTCCGACGACACTGGCGCTGGCCGCGCCAAGCTGGACACTGTCGACAGCGAGCCGACCGACCGAGGCCTGTTCAAGACGCCCTCGCTGCGCGGCGTGACCCAGCGCCCGCGCTACATGCACAACGGCTCGTTCGACGACATCCGCAGGGTCGTTCAGTTCTACGCCTCGCAGGATGTCCGACAGGAAGGAGCGGTGGGCGAGGTCGCCTCGATCGTGCGCGACCTGAGCGCCACGCGCGACGAGCAGGACGACATCGCGGCCTTCCTCGGGACGCTCGAGTGCCGCTGACCGTATGAGGTCTATCGAAACGAATAGACCCCCCGCGTCGCTGGCGTGGGGGGTCTCTTCGTTCTTGGGCGTGGAGTGGAAGGGCAGATGGTTCCACGGGCTTCAGCCAGCGTCGTCTTTCGGTGTAGCCAGACGGAGTTGCACCAAGCGGCGTCACCCGACTGAGGAGAGACGGGGCCATGTGGCGGAGCCCGAGGAGTCTGGAGAAGGAAGCGCGGCGGGTGTCCGAGAGCTGCGTCGTCGCGCGGCGTCCGGGTCTTCGTGCGACGCGGGAGGCCTGAGCTGCGAGGGTACGCCTGGAGCTTCTGTCGTTCCTGAGCGTACTCTGTCCCAAAAACGGTAGAAGCCGACCCCCCGGAGGGGAGGTCGGCTTCTTCGCGTCGATGAGCGTCCTCGGAGAGGGGCTCAGCTCGCCTTCTTGCACTTCTTGGCGACGATCTCGGCGGAGACGACCCCCTCGGAGAGGGCGTACTCGCTCAGGCGGTCTCGAAGCATCTTGCGGCCGCGGTGCAGGCGGCTCATGACGGTACCGATGGGGCACCCGACGATCTCGGCGATCTCCTTGTAGGCGAAGTCCTGGAGGTCAGCGAGGAGGACGACCGTCCGGTAGTCCTCGGGGATCGCCTCGAGCGCGGCGCGGACCTCGTCACCGAAGACCGCGTGGTAGAGCTCCTGCTCCTCGGTGGGCAGGCCCTCGAGGGGGTGCGACTCGGGGGCGACGGCGCGCTCCTCGAGAGGACGACCCTCGTCATCGCTCAGGTACTCGGGGCGCTTGCGGCGCGCGTTGTACCGGTTGATGTAGACGTTGACCATGATCTTGTGGAGCCACGCCTTGCAGTTCGTCCCGCGCTTGTAGTTCGAGAAGTAGCGGAACGCCTTCAGGAGAGTCTCCTGCACGAGATCCTCGGCCTCGACGCCGTTACGGGTCATGCGAAGGGCCATACCGTAGAGGGCGTCCAGGTGCACGAGAGCCTCGGCGGCGAACGCCTCGTACGTCGTGTTCTTGATCTCATCCATCTCGTGCTCCTTACTTCCCAAGTCATGTGGGATTGGCTTGCCATACAATCGGCGTCGTACAATCCCTTTTTCATCTACCGTGCCAACCTTGGGGCCGTTGGCTCGAAGACCTCGCAAATGCGCACAAACAAAAGCCCGGAGTGCCTATTGGCGCTCCGGGCTAAATCGTCCGACCGAGTATGGGGTTAGAATCTAATCTAACCTCTTATACGGTCGTCTGAGCCCGAAGCGGTCTGGCTTCGTATCAACGTCGGGGCAAGGCAGCTGGAAATCATTTCCGTCGAGGTCACCGTTGGGACGGAGGCCGTTGAAAATGACACCTTCGCTGACTTTTCCCCTCACCTGGGCGCCTGTGGCCCAGCAGGTGGAGGAGTCGGCGAGTTCGCCATACACCGCACCCAACTCGAGTCCGCGCAGCATCGAGGATCGCAAGGATGCCTCGTGGGTCGCTGCGTGCGACGGATGTTGGGTTGATATGGTGTAAAGGCTGAACATCGTCTGTCTTCTCCTGGGCTCTCTCGGATGAGAGAGGTGAAAGTGGTGGTACGAGTCAAAAGGTCGACTGTCGCTTCTTACGTGCGTTGAACCTAAGACGTGGAGAGGCGGAAATCATTCCAAAAAAACTGGTCATGGGCCGTCGATTCTTCAAACAAACCCTTCGGAGAGGCCGAATGGACTGCCTTTCATGCGGTCCATCCTACGATTTCAAGTTTCTGGAACTTTTTTCGTTTTTTCGCGAAGTCGGCGCGCCCGGGTCTCGAGGATGTGATTGCTCGGGCGCCAATGCCTCGGAACATGCGGAGGATCGACGAGCATCTCGAGGGTCACGTCCGAGAGCTTGCTGGTCTGGCGGAAGCGGAGCAGTTCGAGCCGCGTGAGCGCCTCGTTGTGGAAGAGGCTGTGGATCGGCGAGTCGGTGAGCGAGCAGTCGAGCAGCGACAGCGTCTGGAGCATGGAGAGCTTCGGGCTGGAGAGGAGCCCGGCGAGCTCGCCGGAGCCGTGGGTGACGCGCTCGAACTCGAGCTCGCGGAGTGACTCGAGTTCGAGCAGAGACGCGAACGCGTCGCTGGAGGCGTTGAGCATCGAGGGCCTCACGATCCGCACTCGCTCGACGCGCGAGGCGGTCGGGTTGCGCGCGAGCCCTTCTATTGCGGTGCCCGACGCGGCGACGTCGTCGAGCTCGATCGAGCGCAGCGAGCTCAGGTCGGCGCGCGCGCAGATGCCTTCGATGGAGCCTCTGTCCTGGCCGCGTCGCAGGACGAGCCGGGTGAGCCGAGAGAACACGGGGTGTTTCGGCAGGTCGTAGACGGTCTCGCCGTTGGGGTAGAGCTCGAGCTCGGTGAGTGAGGGCGCGTCGAGTGAGGGCGGCAAGCCCTCGGTGTCGACAGCGAGCGCGCGCAGGTACGGGAACGAGATGTTGCTCTGGAGGGCGTCGCGGACGAGGTCGGAGCGCCGCACCTCGGTGAGCCCGAGTGTGCGGACGCGCGGCGCGAGCAGATCGAGCATGGGCCGGAGGTTCCTGGCGCGGAGGTCGTTTCGGTTCAGATCGAGGTGCTCGAGCTGGTTCAGGATGCCCGACTTCATCATCGCGTCGACGCCGAAGTGTTCGCAGACGCGGTTGCGCGACAGGTCGATGCCTCGCAGCGCGCCGCCCTTGGCCCTGGCGAGCGCGGGCAGCGTCTGCCCGTTCTGTTTGGACTGTGACAGGCTGAGCGACGCGATCTTCTCGCCGGCGCGCTCGAACAGCCGCTCCAGGAGAGTGCGCTTTGCCCAGTCTACCTTGGTGAGGTCGAGCGCGATGGGTGACGTCATGTTCGCGATCGCGTCACCCAGCGCGTCGATCGCGTCGTCCCCGTTGCCCCGCATGCGTTTGGACTTCGAGAGGTCGATCTCTCGGAGCGAGCGCATGCCCGCGAGCGTCATGAGCTTGCCGATGTCGGAGAACGTCTCCTGGGACGTGGAGAGATCGAGGCGGGTCGCCTTCGCCATGTCCAGAGCCATCGGCTTCTCAGAGGGTGTGCCTCTGCCGACGTAGTACCTCAGGGTGCCGCGCATGTTCGAGAAGTCGAGCGTGCGGCAGAGAGGCTGGAGGCGGGCAGAGTGGGTGCCCTCTTCGGCCCACAGGAGACCCCTGCCTCCGACGCGCAGCGTGTCCGGCCACCGCTCGAGCAGCGACGCGGCGTAGGCGAACGTGCGCTCGAGTTCGCGCGCGTCGACCTTCTCGAGGAGTTCGCACAGGGCGTCCCAGGACTCTCGTGAGGGAGGGGCCTGGAGGAGGCTGCGGATCGCGCCGAACGTGTCGGGTGGTGTGGTCATGGGGGGCAAAGTCCTCGTCGCTCGGGTCTGGGCATCGGCCCCGACGTGTACCTATAGTGGGGCACGATCTCTTTCACCGGGCCGATTCCACGCACGAGGGCTCATGTCACGCGACGTCACCATTCTGGACCTCGACGTCCCGCTCGTCGAGCAGCTGCGCGGGGAGGGTGAGCTGCTCGCGCGCGGGAGCTTCGACCTCGACGAAGAGCGCGCGCGCGAGAAGCTCCAGTCGTTCCAGCTCGTGAGCCCTCAGCACTACGTCCTCGAGCTGCTCGGTTGCGCCTCGTTGATGGGCGCGCGCCGGATCGACTACCGGGTGAGCAACAAGAAGATGGAGATGTTCTTCGACGGTGAGTCGTTCACGCGCGGCGAGCTCGAGGGGATCTACTCGTCTGCCTTCGACAGGTCACTCGAGCCGCGGCGCAGGGCGCAGCGCCACCTCGCGGTGGCGCTGTCGGCGGCCGAGGGGATCACGCTGAGTTCGTTGGTGATCGAGTCGGGCTACGAGGAGTTCGCGCGGTTGACCGTCACGCCCGGCGCGCCCGACGTGCTCGACGAGCCGGGCCAACTGAGCGACCCCGGCACGAAGGTCACCGCGCAGGAGCGCTTCAAGATGGCGCACCTCTTCGGGGGGCTCGCTGGTGAGCCGCTCGAGGTCGGAATCTTGAGGGAGTACGCGGCGTATTCACGCATCGGCGTGTGGGTCAACGGGGCCTGTGTCTCGTTCGGGATGCGCCTGCCCGAGTCGCGCTACGACCTGCTCACGTTCGTGCGGACGCCCGCGGAGTACGGCAAGATCGGCCTGAGGTACTCGGAGAGGGCGCGCGATCACCGCCAGTTCGTGACGACGGCGTGGTTGATCCAGAACGGGGTGTTCGTCTCGAAGCACACGCTGTCCTGGCCCTACGGGAAGGTCGACATGATCATCGACTCGCGCAGGCTCACCAAGAACCTGTCGCAGTCGGCGTTCGTAGAGGACGACGCGTGGCATCAGCTCCACGACGACGTGCTCGAGGAGGCGCTGTGCTGGTTGATCCACAACCGCGTGAGGATGGCGTACGAGTGGCCGGGCGCGTCGGCCGCGGTGTCGACGCCGACGCACGTGCGCGACTGGATCGACATGGTGCTGTACGGCGCGCTCGAGCGCGCCGCCGCGCGCCGCCGCGACGGCAAGCCGCTCGGGGAGCACATGAAGGCGCTGGTCGCGCACGCCGAGCACCGCCCGGTCGTCTCGCTCGATCGCAAGGGGTCCGTGTCGAGGACGCTGGTGTCGTTGGGTCTCGGCCTCGAGCACGCGCGCGCGCCGAGGTACGCCGAGGCTGGATCATGGGACTCGCGTGAGGGCGTGTTCGAGGAGGACGCACGCGACCTGGTGATCATCGAGGACTACCTGGGCAGGGACGCGGTGCACTCCGCGACGGGTGAGGTCCGCGCGCGCGCGGTGCCCTGGCGGCGCACGGACGAGCCGGACGTGGAGGAGGAGCAGGAGGCGCCTCAGGAGGTCGTCATCGGTCTGCGCGTGGGCGGTGAGCCCGAGCCGGGCGCTCCAGGGGAGCTGGAGCTTCCCGAGCTTCAGCTCGGCGCGTTCTACATGGGGGAGCGAGAGGACGCGCCGGAGCAGGATCTGGGTGGCCGGGTGGAGGCGGAGGTTGTCGCGGAGGTGGCGTTCGAGGTCTTCGAGTCCGCGCCGGCCGAGCGTGAGGACCTGGAGGGGTGGCTGCTGGCGTTGTTGGCGCCCGCGACGCGCGCGGCGCTCGCGTGGACCCAGCCATTTGGCGTGTTGATCGAGCGTGGAGCGCGCGTGAGCGCGAGGTTGCGGCTCGGCCAGCTCGTGCTGGACGCGCGGATGCCAGAGCTCGTCGCGGCGCTGGGAGAGGACGCGCTGGCCAGGGAGGACCTCGAGGCCGTCGAGGGCACGGAGTGTGACGCCGCCCGCGCGGCGCCCGTGGCGCGGCGCGTCCTCTCGGAGCTTCTCGTGCAGGCGAGGTTGGGCCGCGCGGCGCGCCTCGCCACGCAGCGCGCGTTGATCGAGGCGTGCGCCGAGCACGCGTACGCGGCGCCCGAGTTCGTCGAGGTCGATGAGGCGCGCGAGCGCGTCGAGGATGTCGTGGAGGAGCCGTCATGAGCCAGCCGTCCGACCTCAACCGTGAGCTCTCCGGGATCATGCAGGAGCTGGTCTCCCAGTTCTCGGATCCCCACGCGTTCTTCCGCGAGCTGATCCAGAACGCGATCGACGCGGGCTCGGGGGAGGTCGAGATCTTCTTCGAGTACGACGACGCGGCCGGCGTGATGACCGCGCACGTGAACGACTTCGGGGAGGGCATGACGCGTGAGATCATCGAGTCCAAGCTCACCCGGTTGTTCTCCTCGGCCAAGGACTCCGACTTCACCAAGATCGGTAAGTTCGGCATCGGCTTCGTCTCCGTCTTCGCCGTTCAGCCGGACGCCGTCTGCGTGGACACCGGGCGCAACGGCGACTTCTGGCGCGTGCTCTTCGACCGCGACCGCGACTACGAGCTCATCCGCCTCGACGAGCCCGTCGAGGGCACGCAGGTTCGCGTGATCAAGCGCCTGACCGCGCGCGAATACGACGCGTTCAGAGCGCGCGCGACCGAGGTCATCCGCTACTGGTGTCGCCACGTGCGCGCGCCGGTGATCGTGGATGGTGAGGAGATCAACGCGGCGTTCGACCTCGAGGCGCCCATCAAGGTCACGCACGAGGAGGAGGGGACGAGGGTGGTCGCGGGGTTCGTGCGCAGCCACCAGGCGCCCTATGGGTTCTACAACCGCGGCCTCACGCTGAAGGAGGGGGACGAGTCGCCGTGGCCCCACGTCGCGCTCAAGATCGACTCCCGCTACCTCGAGCACACCCTCACCCGAGACCAGGTTCTTCAGGACGAGCACTACGTCAAGGCGATGAAATTGCTCGGAGACGTGGCGACCGAGAGGTTGCCGCGCGAGCTGTTCGCGCGGCTAGAGGAGCACGCGGCGTCGGGTGACGTGGGCGAGTGGGAGCGGTGGGCCGAGCTCTGTGTGATGTACGCGAACACGTACGGAGACTTCGAGGGCTGGCGGGCCGACGCCAAGATCTTCCCGGTCGTCATGGGGGACCCGGTGAGCGCTCGTGATCTGGTCTCGCTCGAGAAGGAGAAGAGGTCGCCTCTGTTCCTGGACAAGAAGAGGTTGCTGTTCCTCGCGCCGAGGGACGTCGCGCTCGCGGAGGCGCTCGAGGGCGTGACGACGCTGGCGGGTGGGCTCGGCTCGACGCTCGAGCGCCTCGCGATGTCCGCGATGCTGTGGGTCGTGCGCTCCGACATGACGACGGTCGAGCGCGGCGCCCGACGGCTCGCGAGCGTCGAGCGGGGCGTCGACGAGCTCGAGCCGCTGGACACGGCGTACATGTGGGCGTTCGTCTCGGGCGATGAGGTCGCGCGCGCGCTGTGTGACGCGACGCTGGCCCTCATGAGGGCGTGGGGGGCGGTGGTCGAGCGCGTGGTGCCTGGCCGCCTCGGGTACGTGCGGGGCGGGAGGCCGCGCGTGGCGTGGCCGTGCGAGGACCACACGAGGCCGACGCCCATGCAGGACGTGACCGAGGTGAGCGTCGACGCGTTGGGGAGGTGCGGAGAGCTCGTCGTGAACGTCGAAGACCCCGGGGTCGCGCGCCTCATCGCGCTCTATCCGAGCGCGCCCGAGCTCGCCGCGCACGCCCTCTTCGAGCGCGTGCTGCGTTCGTCCGACGCGGAGGACGTCGACGAGGCGAGCATACATCGCGCGTTGTACGGGTAGGGTCCGAGGTCCTCGAGGGCGTCCACGTCGTGGACGGCCCCAGGTCCACGCGCTGTACGTTCGGACACATTCGTGGAGGGGTCCTCAGGCGCCGCAGCGTGAGCCGCTGGCTGCGGGCGTGGTCGAGCGCGCGTTCGGATCGCCGTGGCACGCGGTTTTCATGGGTTGTGGCCAGGAGCAGGTGTTAGCCTGCTGAAAATCAAAACGAGTGCGCACTGACGTTGCAAAGGAGTTCTCACGTGGCGGGATCGATAAAGGACACGCTCGGGCTGATGTTCGGGTTCACACGGAGCGTCCCTCGGGGGACGTACATCGCGATCGGGTTCGGGCTCGGTCTGCTCAAGTACCTCATGGACGCGGCGTTGGTGTGGTCGGTGACCCGGGAGGTGTGGACGCCGATCTCCTACCTGATGCCAGTGATGACGCTGCGCCAAGAGGGCCTGGGGGCCGGCGCGACGGGCGAGACCGGGACGCTGCTGTTGGCGGTGATGGCGGCGTACACGTTGCCGTTCCTGTGGGTCGGCTTGACGATGAGCGTGCGCCGCGCGGCCGACGCGGGCCTGAGCCCGTGGCTCGGGATCGGGTTCATCGTGCCTGGCCTGAACTGGTTGATGATCCTGGCGCTCTGCATCTTCCCGACGCGCTCGACCTGGGAGTGGGACTCGGGTGGGGAGGTGATGCCGGCGCAGCTCGGGGTCGCGCTGAGCGCGATCGCGCTTGGCATCGTCCAGACGATCGGGATGGTCGGGCTCAACGTGTACGTCTTCGGTCAGTACGGGTGGGTGCTCTTCCTGACGACGCCGTGCGTCGTGGGCCTGTTGGCCGGCTTCCTGTTGAACCGCAAGGCGCCCGTGGGGGTCGCGCCGACGCTGGCGACCGCGGCGCTCACGATCCTGATGAGTGGCCTGGCGTTGCTGTTGTTCGCCTTCGAGGGGATCATCTGCATCGCGATGGCCCTGCCGCTCGCGCTCATGGCGGGCGCGGCCGGCGCGCTCGCCGGGCGCGCGATCGCGATCTACATGATCCACCGGGGCGCCGGCCCCGGAGCGACGCTGGGCGCGATCGTGGTGGTGTTGGCGCTGCCGCTTCTGGCGGGCGCGGAGTCGCTGACGTCGAAGGAGTCGCCGCTGTTCGAGGTCTCGAGCGCGGTCGTGATCGACGCGACGCCCGAGGAGGTCTGGCACCTGTCTCTTATACACATCTGACGCTGCCGACGATCTACTCTGTGTA
>CAJXPN010000061.1 GCA_913058025.1 uncultured Myxococcales bacterium
GTGTACGTCTGATCGGTCATCACGCCGCGCTCTTCGTAGTTCTCGGTCTTGAGCCCGAGCGCGTCGGCGCGGATGCGCAGGTTGACGTCCTTGGTCAGGAAGATGCACTCGGACTCGGGCTCGTTCTTGGCGATCGCGAGCGCGACGGAGATGATCCTGTTGTCGGGGGTGTTCGCGCTCAGGAACGCGTGGACGTCGTCGTGCGTGGCGAAGCTCACGCGCAGGCGGCCGCCGTTGGGGAGCGCGACGCCGTCGCGCAGGTCACCGTGCTCACGCAGCGTGTCGATCATGCGGCTGATCTCGCGCGCGTTCCGGCCGAGCTCGGACATGTTCTTCTTGAACGAGTCGACCTCCTCGAGCACGTAGATCGGCAGGATGACGTCGTTGTCGTCGAACTTGTAGATCGCGCGAGGGTCGTGGAGGAGGACGTTCGTGTCGAAGACGAAGTTCTTTTTCATGTTCGGTTTCGGCGTGGGGCAGGGCGCGCCGCGATGGACCGCCAGGGGGCGGTCTTCGGGGGGCGCAGTGGTTTGAATGCGTGGCGAGTTATAGCGCTTCGGGTTCACCCAGGGAAAGCGGGATGTCACCCGGGGCATTCCACCGAACTCCGCGCCGGCGAGCCTGAAACGCGGCGGTGCGTTGGCGCGTGCGCCTTTGGAGGCGCGGTCGGGGTTCGGGTACACTCTCGAGTCTATGGTTCATCGAACGGACGAGAGGTCGACTTGAGTATGAAAACTATCGCGGTGCAAAGCGGAGTGTGGATGAGCGCGGCGTTGTTGAGCGGCTGCCTGTTCACGATGGACCAGGAGCAGATCGAGCCAGACGTCGACGCGTCCACGGACGCCGGGGGCGGCTCCGACGCGAGCGCGCCCGACGCGGATCCGCCCCCGGTGGACCCGTGCGACGGCGTCACCTGCAACGGCGCCGGCGTCTGCGCCGTGCCCGCGGACACCGCCGGCGACTTCGTGTGCGTGTGCGAAGTGGGCTACCAGGGGGACGACTGCGGCGAGTGTGAGCGTGGCTTCGAGCGGGTCAACGACAGGTGCCAGCCCTTCAGCTCACCGTGCCTCGACTTCCCGTGTTTAGGTGGCTCGATGTGCGACGACGCCCAAGGCGTGCCCGTGTGCGTGTGCCCTGACGGTACCCCGCTGGAGGCTGGTGGCGAGTGCCCTCGGCCGAACCCATGCGATGGTCCCAGGGGCGAGTGCCCCAGCAACCGCATATGCGTGGACGACGGCGACGAGCCCCTCTGTGTGGAACCTCCGCGGACCTGCGCCGACGTCACGGAGTACTTGCAGGGCTTCGTTGATGGCGACGCCACGCTCTACGTAAACGGGGACATCGACCAGCCCTGGGGCGTGTACTGTCACCTGGACCCCGAATCGAGGGCTCTGACCGAGTACCTGACGCTGCCTGCGGACGGCCCGCGCGACAACCTCTTCGAAGAGCACCGCTACAACAAGCAGACGCGTTATGATCGCGTCCGCATCGACCCGCTCACGTTTGTCGTAGACGCGACGGACGCCACGTACGCTGTGACGTCTGGGTTGCTCGGCACCCCGGCTGCGAACCCCCCCTCCATCTACTTCGGCTCGGCGGGGTCGTGCGGTGAGGGGGACGTTGGGAGCGGCGATCCGCGCGGGCTAGGACGGATCAACCTCGAGGGCACACCGTTCTCCGTGGAGATCGGCACCTCCCCGGAGGATGTCTTCTTGACCGGAGGTACGTGCGGCGAGGGGTCGGCCGAAATCATGCGGCGTGCCCAGGTGGTCGACCTGGAGGCGACGGGAGAGTGCGGGTTCATCGCGCCGCGTCGCTTCTCGCTGAACCGAGGCGACAATTGCCCGGACGCTGACCTGGCGCGTGAAGGGGAGGACCGTGGGTCGATCGTCTCGCCGCTCCCGCTCCGCTACGATCCTTCACTCCTCGACCCGCCGCCCCCTGGCGACTGAGCCACGTCAGTCTGCTTTGGCTGGGGCAGGCGTCTTCGGATATACTCCTCCAGAAACCAACCCCAGTGTTGCCGGGCGGGAGCCCGAACTCGAGGAGGCTATACGTTGAGAGGCGTCACACAAGTCCGCGGCGTATGCGTCATCGTTTGCTCCCTCTTCTTGAGCGGTTGCCTCTTCGGCGTCGACACGGGTCAGACGTCCGGTGAGGACGTAGGGGGAGGTGGGGCTGACGGCGGTGTCGACGTCGGCGCCGACGTCGGTGTCGACGTCGACACCGACGTCGGTGTCGACGTCGGCGCCGACCCATGTGACGGCGTGACCTGCAACGACCACGGGTCGTGCGAGGCCGACCCCTCGCAGACGCTCGGCTACGTCTGTGGGTGCGACGAACGCTTCACCGGCGACGACTGCGGCGCGTGCGAGCCCGGCTACGCCGGGCCTGCGTGTCAGCAGTGCGCGCGGGACTACGTGGCGGTCGGGATGGCGTGCGTGGCGGCGACCTGTGAGGTCTTCGAGCGTGAGTGCCCGGCGACCCTCGAGTGCGTAGACGACGGGGCCATCGCCCGGTGCGCGTGCGCGCCAGGGTTCGTGCCCGAGCCGGGCGGCCCTCCCGGCGGCCGCTGCGTGCGCCCCTGCGACGCCCTCTCCCCAGAGGACGCATGTGATGAGAGCCAGGAGTGCGTGGACGTCGGCGACATGTCGATGTGTACGTGTCGACCGGGGGAGCAGGACAACGACGGCGATCAGGTCTGCTCACCCGCGTGCTCCGAGACCACGTGCGCCCCGACGACCGAGGTGTGCGACGACGCCGGCGGCGAGGCCAAGTGCTCGTGCGCCGAAGGGTTCCAGGACAACGACAACAACGACGTCTGCGTGCCCGCGTGCTCCGAGACCACCTGCGGCTCGACCCAGGTGTGCGACGACAGCCTCGGCGCGGTGGTGTGTGCGTGCCCCCCAGGCACCCAGGACAACGACAACGACGGCACCTGTGAGGTCGACTGCGCCAGCGCTGGCTGTGATGTCACCCAGGTCTGCGACGACACCAACGGCTCGGCGGTGTGCTCGTGCCCCGCGGGGACTCAGGACAACGACAACGACGGCGTCTGCGAGGCCGAATGCGATGGCATGACGTGCCTCAACAACCTGGAGTGTTCCGACGTCACCGGCGCAGCTGTGTGCTCGTGCCCCGCGGGCACCCAGGACAATGATGGTGATCAGTTCTGCGCGCCCGCCTGCGGCGGCGCGACGTGCGACGTGACGAAGTGGTGTGATGATTCCAGCGGCGCGGCGGCCTGCTCTTGCCCTCCGGGCACGCAGGACAGCAACGCCGACGGCGTGTGCAACCCGACCTGCGACAACCTGACCTGTAACCCCTACGACCGCTGCTTCATGGACGCGTCCACGGGCGTACCCTATTGTGCCGGGCCGCCCAATTCGTGCGCCGAGGTCGCCCAGGTCCAGGCCAACGCGGTGGATCGTGAGTACACGGTCTACTTCCAGGGGAACCCGAACCAGCCCTGGAACGTGTACTGCGACGACATGGCCGGCGCCCGCGGCGGCCCGTTCGAGTACCTGACGTTGCCGAACACGGCGGGCGCGAACAACAACTTCGAGCACCACTTCACCGACTCGCAGACGAAGTACCAGCGCGTGCGCGTCGACCCGAACACGTTGCAGGTGCTCATCCAGGATAAGTCGTTCTCGACGACGAGCAAGCTGCAGGGGCCAGGCCCCTACGACCCCAACTCGCTGCCTGTCCCGCAAGACTTCGCGACGGCCAGCTCATGCTTTAACGGCGACCCGAACGGAACGGGCACCGTCAACCTGGAGGGGACCCCGTTCTCGGTCGACGACCGGTTCGGCGGGGTCGGGTTCTGCGCCGCCGGTTCGGCGAACTTCTCTTCCGGAAACCAGGTCGTGGGGCTGTCTGGCGGCGGCCAGTGCGGCGACTACGCGCCGATCTCGAGGCAGCTTCGAGATGGCGACGCGTGCAACGGGATCCCGGCCGACCCGACCGCGTCGGACGTGTACACGCTCCAGCTGAAGTACGACCCAGCGCTCTTCGTCCCGAGGTTCCCCTCGACGTGTGTCGAGTACAAGCAGGCCAACCCGACCATGTTCGACGGCGAGTACAGGCTCTTCCTCGACCGCGACCCCGCGCGCCCCTGGAGGGCCTTCTGCTTCGGCATGAGCGGCGCCGCGCCCGTCGAGTACCTGACGCTTCCGTTCACCTCGAACGGGGACAACGTGGTGAGGGACCACAGGAACGACACGCAGTCGCAATACACGAGGGTGCGCATCGACCCGATCGACCTCGAGATCGTGGCGCTCGACCCTCGGTTCTCCACGCCGTCGGTCTTGCCCAGCCCCACGCCCAATGGCCCCGGCGGCAACATCCCCCTGTACTACGCGAGCGCGGCCTCGTGCGGGAACCAGCCGGGCAACAACGACCCGCCCGGTACGGCGCGCATCAACCTGGTGGGTACGCCGTTCGCGGTCGCCGACACGTTCGGTGGCTATGGCACCTGCGCCGTCGTCACGCAGTCCTTCTCCTCCGACGACCAGGTCGTCGAGCTCAGCGCCATCGGCTCGGGCACGAGTCAGTGTGGGGTCGTGGTGTCTCAGGAGACCGCGCTGCGGTTCGGCGACGACTGCCCGTCGAGCCCTCGCCCCGCCCAGCCTGGCTCGCGCGAGTGGCGCATCAAGCTGCGTTACGACGCCGCGCTCGCCAACCCTTGATGGCGCGAGGTGGATGGGTGAGAGGGGAGGGCAGAGCGAAGGTCAGACGTCGGACCAGCGGGTGACGCGGTTTCGGCCGTTCTTCTTGGAGGCGTAGAGGGCCTGGTCGGAGGCGTCGATGAGCTCCTTGAGCTCCTCGGCGTCGCCGGGCCACTGGGCCACGCCCATCGAGATGGTGCACTGGAACGGGCCCTGCTCGGACTGGAAGACCAGCGCCGCGATGGCCTCCCGCAGCCTGTCGGCGATGACGACGGCGCCCTCGATCTCGGTCTCTTCGAGCAGGACGATGAACTCCTCGCCGCCGTAGCGCGCGGGGAGGTCGCACTCGCGCAGGGTCTCTCGGAAGGCCGCCGAGACGCGGCGCAGGACCTCGTCGCCGACCGGGTGTCCGTAGGTGTCGTTGACGGACTTGAAGTGGTCGATGTCGGTGAGCAGGAGTGAGAACGTGCGGCCGTTGCGGCGATGGCGCGCGCTGGCCTCTTCGAGCCGGCTCATGAACTCTCGCCGGTTGGTCAGCCCGGTCAGCCCGTCGCGCGTGGCCATGTGCTCCATCTGGGCGTAGAGGTTCGCGTTCTGGAGCGTGATGGCGACCTGGTTGCCCACGACCTCGAGCATCTCGCGGCGGTCGGAGCCGTAGCGGTGGGGCTCGCGGTGGCCGACCGTGATCGCGCCGACGACGCCTTCGCCCACGCACAGCGGGAGGACGAGCAAGGATCGCATCTTCCCGATCCCCAGGTCGCGCGTGAAGACCACAGGCGTCTCGCCGCGGACGTGCCCGCCGTAGGGGAGGTAGTGCTGGTTCTTGATGGCCATGGAGACCAGGCCCGCGTTCGAGCCGAACGCGGCGCCCTGGAGCTTCGAGGTGTCGAGCTTGAGGTCGTCGGCGATCTCGACGAGCTGGATGGTGTGGGAGTCGAGGTCGGGGTCGTAGGTCGAGATGACGGCGACGTCGAAGGGGGTGAGCTCTGCGACCGAGCGCATCGCCTCCTCGAAGACGTCGGCGGGGGTGAGGACGGCGTTGAGGCGGCGAGAGGCGTCGAAGAAGCGGCTGAGCGCGTACTTCGAGCGCTCGACGCTGGTGAAGAGGCGCTCGTTCTGGATGGCGCGCAGGATGTAGGCGCCGGCCTCCTCGATGACGTCGACGTCGCCAGCCTCGAAGCCGCGGTCGTCGGTCCGGTCGACGCACAACACGCCGCGAAGGTGACCCTGCTCGAGCAGAGGTACGCCGAGGAAGTGCTTCGCGCCGACGGCCTCGGAGTAGTAAGGGAGGCCTCGGTAGCCGGCGCGCAGGTCGGACAGGTGCACGACCTCGCGGCGGCGCACGACGCCACCGACGGCGCCGCGCGCCGGGTCGATGTCACCCTCGGTGATGGCGTCGCAGTCGGAGACGAGCTCGCGGATGCGCAGCGCGTCACCGGAGGGCTCCATCCAGAGCAGCACGCATGTGTGGCAGCCGAGCGAGCGCTTGAGCAGGCCGAGCGCGACGTAGGTGGAGTGGTGGACGGCCTCGACGGCGTCGGTGAGGATGAGCTGCTCCGACTGGGCGCGCGCCTCGGCGGCGTCGAGCGCTCGCCCGGAGTGGTTGAGGCGGAAGGAGCGGGCCTCGATGAGGATGTTCTCGCGGGCCTCGTCGACCTCGAGCTTGTGCCGGCGGCGGCGCGCGAGCATCTCTACGCCGAGGACGGCGTGGCTGGCGGCGCCGCTGAGCGTGAAGAGCAGCGAGCGCGACGCGAAGGAGCCCCAGTCGGGCGACGCGAAGAGCGTGAGCTGCGAGAGGATCTCGAGCGAGATCGCGACGACGACGCCCGAGGCGGCGGCGCGCGAGGTGCCCATGGCGGCGTAGAGCGCGACGATCAGGTAGGAGAGCGCGAACAGGTCGGGTGAGATCGCGCCGAGCGCGCGGGCGCCGAGGAGGCACGCAGCGAGCGCGGCGAGCGTGGCGGGCCATGCGGCGCGCGTGCGCTTCCTCGGATGGGAAAGGCTGCGTGTGGTCGCGGACAATGCTCCCTCCTGATCAACGCTTCGTGTGTTCTTCGTAGGTCGCGGGCGAGAGCGGCGAGGACTCGACGATGTCGTGGACGCGCTGTCGGGCGAGCGCGTCCACGCCTTCGGCGTACTTGACGGTGAGCTGTGCTCCGGGGAGGTCGCGGCGGAGCCCGGAGAGCGCGGCGGCGAGGTCGGAGATGGCGATCTCGCGTCCGGCGAGCATGGCGCCCTCGGGGGAGACGTCGAGCTTGACGGCGACCTCCCCGGGGGACTCGGCGCGCTGGAACGAGAAGATGAGCTCGTCGGGCCGCGAGAGCCCGGCGACGGCGCGTGCGCGCCGCTCGGCGAGGCGAGGGTCGTCGCGCAGCGCGACGACGACGCGCTCCAGGTCCTGGTTCTCTTCGCGCAGTTCGTCGTTGCGCGACTCGAGCTGAGCGCGTTCGGACTGCAAGCGCTCGACGCGTCCTCGGCTCGGGTGACCGAGCGCGTAATACGCGAGCGCTGAGACGAAGGCCGTGAAGACCAATGTGTACGTGATGTGCTTCATCGTGGCGTGCCGTCCTTGGCTGCCGCGGCGTGCGTTCTTGCTCACCGCTCCACGTCGCTCAGACTATCCGCTCGGTCGCGTCGCGCAAGAAATCCATCGCAGGATCACCGCCCATGTGTGCCCATGTAGGACATGGTACGACACGGGCGGACGTCCCTCGCGGACGAGCTGATCGGGAGACGATCGTCCTATCTTTTGGGGTATGTCGGATCGGGTGTCAAGAGGGTGGGGGAGGGACCCCGGGCCTCACTGAGGCCCGGGGCTGTCGATCTCGCCGCCAGGTGAGCTGATGGAAGGCACCATGGGGGGCGCGGCCTTCTTTTCGGCGGGCTCTTCCTCGACGTTGCCGTTGTCGAGCTCGTCGACGCCATCGAGCGCCTCTGCCTCTGCCTCGTCGAACGTCTCGTCGTCCTCGGACTTCGGGGCGGCCTTCTTCGGCGCTGCCTTGGCCTTTGCCTTGGCCTTTGCCTTGGCGGCGGCCTTTGCCTTGGCGGTCGCCTTTGCCTTGGCGGCGTTGGGCGTGGCGGCCTTGGGCGCGGCGCCTCCGGCGCCGATGGAGGAGGCCGCCGAGCCGGTGAACTTGATGTTGCCGAGGAGCCCGCGGAGTTGGAAGCCGTACCAGTTGTCCTTGCCCTTGCCGTCGACGAACTGGCGCATGTTCAGGAAGATCCCGAGGTTGTTCTTCCTGACGAACTTCGAGTCGATCTGGAGGCGCGCCTTGACGTCGGCCTTGGAGCGGGGCGTGGGGGAGGCGAGCGAGAGGTTACCCCAGAGCTCGGTGCGGATGTCGCGGCCCTCGGACGAGAACTCGTCGAAGGTCAGGGACGGGGAGCGGCCGCCCTTGGGAGTGGCGATGGTCGCGCGGATGCGGCCGTTGCCGAAGTTGGTCTGGGGGACCTCGAGGAAGAGCATGGAGGGGAGCTCACGCGCGATCGAGGAGGGGAGGTCGTCCTTGCTCACGTCGGCAGGGCCGATCGTGATCTTGGTGCCGGTGAGGTCGACCGATCCCGCGCTCGGGACGCGCGACTTGGGGCCCATGGTGAAGGTCGCGTCGCCATCGAGCGTGCCGAAGCCGGGGATGCCGCTGAGGCTCGCGAGGATGCCCGAGCGCATCAGGTCGACCTCGTTGAAGCGCAGCGCGAGCTCGGTCTCGGAGCTCGTCCTCGTGACCTGGAGCGCGATGAGGCCGCCCTCCTCGAAGTCGACCTCTCCGACGCCGGAGACGCCGCCGCCGATGAGGCTGTCGAGAGGCGCGAGGCGCGCGGCGATCCGCGGCACGGTCACCGCGAAGGGGATGCGAGGCGGGCGCCCCTCAGCGGTCTCACGGGCGATCTGGGCCTTCTTTTGGGGGCTCCAGCGCTCCTTGAGCGTGACGCCCTCGAGCTCCACGCCGAGGCGCCACCACAGGTCGAGTTCGGTGATCGAGACCTCATACTTGTAGCCGAGCTGTTTCTCGGCCTGCACGATGATGATCTGTTTGACGCGATCGTCGGGGAACGCGATCACGAGCGAGATCACGAACGCGACCATCGCCCACACCACATAGAGTCCGTAGCGGACGAGCTTTCTTTCGAGAAATGGCATCGTCTCAGCCCTCCTGTTCCTGGAGCGTGTAGGTGGAGATCGAGATCGTCGCGCGGGCGTTGCCGGGGTTCTTTCTGACGTCGCGCAGGTTGATGCGCTTGATGACCACGGGCTCCGAGGACTTGTCGATGCGGTCGAGCAGCTCCATGATCTTGGCGACCTTGGCCATCCTGATCTCGATACGGAGCTCCTTCTCGGTGATGATCGGGCCGCCGTCCTTGCCGCCAGACTTCGGGATCGTGTTCTCGTCGTAGTTGTCGATCTTGATGTCGACGGCGCTGGCGTGATCGGCGACGAAGCTCGTGAGCGCGAGGGTGTTCTTGGACATCACCTCCTTGCTGAACTTATCGCCTTCCTTGCCCTTGCTCGCGCCCGCGGCCTGCTTGGCTTCGATGTAGTCCGGGCCGTACTGCGCCATCGTGGTGAGCGCGTCCTTGTACGCCGCGATCTCGACCTCGGTCTCTCCGAGCGACTGCTGGAAGAAGTAGACGCCGACGGCGGGGAAGAGCAGCCCGAACCAGATGCCCAGGCCCGCGACCATGTAACGTTCGCGTTCGCTGAGCCCGGACCACCATGCGGATGTGGATTTCTTCTCGGTCATGTCATGTCTCCTGGGGGTCTCAGCTGCAGCCCGACGAGTTGATTTGAAGCTCGAAGCTGACCTCGTCGTTGGTGACCTGGAGCTTGTCTTTCTTGACGTCGCCGGCCTTGATACACTCGATCGACTCGAGCTCCGAGACGAGCTTGTCCACGTCCTGAGGGGTCTTGGTGTAGCCGTAGATCTGCATGAGCTTGCGCTCGGCGTCGACCTCGACGCGTCGTGTGCGGAACGGCTTGTCCTGCTTGATCGAGGTGATCAGCTCGTGCATCAGGTCGAACGCGCTGCGCTTGGGCGCGATGCTCGACTCCGCGACTGACTCGCTCGTGAGCAGGACCACGATGTCCTTCTCCTTGTAGACGGGCTTGCCGAAGAGCTTCTTGGACTCGGAGGTCACGGCGGCGCGCATGGCGTCGCGCTGTGCGTTGAGGTCGGCGCGCTGGGAGAGCAGGGCGGCGCCGCCGAGCACGAGCAGCACCGCGGCCGCGACCGCGAAGAAGCGCAGCTGCGAGCGGAGGTAGCTCGACTTGCCTCGGTAGACGAATGGGCCCTGGCGCAGGTTGACCGTGCGATCGCTGGAGCGGTCGGTGGCGAGGCTGCGAGCGGCCGAGAGCGCGAGCGCGGAGCGCGCGAGAGCGCCCGCGTTCTGCGGCTCGATGGACTCGGCGCCGAGGTCGAGGCGAGCGACGGGGACGCCGAGCTGGTCGGTCAGGTGGGCGTCGAGGCCGCCGATCAGGCTGCCGCCGCCGACGAGGTAGATCCTCTCCACGCGGACCTGGCGCCTGGCGTAGAGGGACTGGAGCGTGCGGCGGAGCTCGCGAATCAGCGGCGAGAGCGCGCCGGCCACGGCGCGCCCGAGCGCGGCTCGCCCGGGGTCCTGCTCTTCGGAGACCTGGACGATCGCGCCCTGCTGGTGCTTCAGGCGCTCGGCCGCGTCCCACTCGATGCGGAAGGTCTCGGCGAGCGAGCGGGTCACCGCCTCTCCTCCCCGTCGCACCGAGCGGGCGGCGACGACCTCTCCGGCGCGGACGATGAGCACGCGCGTGGACATGTGGCCCATGTCGAGGATCGCGACCATGGCGTCGTCGTCCTCATTGGCCGCCAATCGCGCGACCTCTTTGAGGAGCAGCTCGGGCACGCCGAGCAGCGCCGGGTTCGCGCCGGCCTCCTTCATCCTCTCGAGGAAGGGCCCGGCCGCGTCGATCTTGGCGAAGCCCACCGTGGCCTCGTGCCGATCCTCCACGCTCGTGACGTAGAAGTCGGTCACGACCTCGCTCAGGTTCATCGGGAGCCGGTCGATCAACAGGTTCGGCATGATCCGCGCGAGCTGGCGCGGGTCGCCGAAGGGGAGGTCCTCGAGCGTGATGGTCATCGCCTGTCTCTTATACACATCTCCGAGCCCACGAGACAGGCAGAAATCTCG
>CAJXPN010000062.1 GCA_913058025.1 uncultured Myxococcales bacterium
GGCTACGCCGACTCCGCGTCGGATCTGCCGCTGCTCTCGATCGTCGGCAACCCCTGCGCGATCAACCCGGACCGCAAGCTCAGAACCACGGCGCGCTCCTACGAGTGGCCCATCCTCGAGCTCTGACGAGCCCCCAGGCGCGCGCCACGGCTAACGCCACCAGACCTTGTACGACACTGAAGACGGGCCGGTCCCACCCTGTGAACCGGTCGCCCCACCACGCACGATCACGAGCGAGACGCGAAGATGGAAGACAGCCAGCGCGATCACTTCAACCCGGTGCGCATCCTCGACGAGGACTCGGCGCCTCGCTACCTGCACTACGGCGAAGACTTCATCGAGCACAAGTTCCCCGCCGGAACACGCGTCATCTACCCGAACAAGCCGATGCGCCCGGTCGAGAACCCCGAGGCCGCCATCCGCTACGCACTCAACCATCCGGAGGGCGACATCAAGCCGCTCTTCGCGATGCTCAAGCCGGGGATGAAGGTCACCATCGCGGTCGACGACATCTCCGTCCCGCTGCCGATCATGAAGACGCCCGACCTGCGCCAGACGATGCTCGAGATCATCCTCGATATGCTCGCCGACCACGGCGTCGAGGACATCCACATCATCGTCGCGCTCGCGCTCCACAGGCGCATGACCGAGGCCGAGATCAAGCGCATGGTCGGGCCCAAGGTCCACGCCAAGCACTGGCCGCACACGCTCTACAACATGGACGCCGAGGACCGCGACAACATGGTCATCCTCGGGACCACCGACCACGGTGAAGAGGTCCAGATGGTTCGGCGCGCAGCCGAGTCCGACCTCCTCATCTACGTCAACATCAACTACGTACCGATGAACGGCGGCTTCAAGTCGATCGGCACGGGCTTGGCGGGTTACCAGGCGATCCGGCACCACCACAACCCGGAGACCATCGCCGCGTCGAACTCGTACATGGATCCCGAGGCCTCCGAGCTCTACAACCGGAACAAGCGCCAGGGCATGCTCGTCAACGAGCACGTCGACGTGTTCCACATCGAGACCGTCCTCAACAACAAGATGTACGACGACGCCACCGCCTTCCTCGCCGTGCCCGAGGACGAGTGGACCGCCGCCGACAAGATCAAGTTCAAGATCGCTCAGCGCGCCCTCGAGAAGCTGCCCCGCAACGCCAAGCGCAAGCTGCTCAGCGCCGTCCCCGCCGACTACGGCCTCATCGGCTGCTTCGCCGGTGAGACCGAGGCCGCGCACAAGAAGACCGTGGCGAAGTGCTTCCAGCAGAACCTCGTGCCGATCAAGGGTCAGTCCGACATCGTCGTCTACGGGATCCCGTTCGTGAGCCCGTACAACGTCAACTCGATCCTGAACCCGCTGCTCGTGCGCGTGATGGCTCTGGGCTACTTCTTCAACATGTACAGGGGGATGCCGCTCATCAAGAAGGGCGGCACGCTCATCGTCGCGCACCCGTGCTACGACGAGTTCGACCCCGAGCATCACCCCAGCTACATCGAGTTCTTCAACCGGTGCCTGCCCGAGACGCGCGACTCCAAGCGCCTCGCGCACCACTGGGAGAAGGAGTTCGCCGAGAACCCCAACTACATCCAGATGTTCAGGAACGGTAACGCCTACCACGGCGTCCACCCGTTCTACATGTGGTACTGGTGCGAGAACGGCCAACGCCACGTCGGCCGCGTGATCGTCGTGGGCGCCGAGAACGACCACGTCCCCGAGCGCCTCGGCTGGCTGTCGGCGCGTGACATGGACGAGGCGCTCGAGATGGCGCGCGAGTTCCACGGCGAGGACCCCCATATCTCGGTCATGCACCACCCGCCCTACGCGATCGCGGACGTGACCGAGTGAGATCGAGAGAGACCCTGGGCGCGCGCTCTTCGAGCGCGCCCAGGGACGAGAGCGCCCCTGCTCCCACCAAAGGTGAGCGACGATGAAGACCCAAGACGTGACCCCGAACGACGCCCCCAACGACCTCTGGTCGGTGGCCGAGACGCTCTCGGGCAAGAAGATCCTCGTGACCGGCTCCACTGGCTTCCTGGCCAAGGTGCTCGTGTCGATGATCCTGCGGTACCACGCTGACATCGATCAGCTCTACGTCGTGATCCGATCACGGCGTACCGCGAGCGCCTCCGCGCGATTCCGCACCGAGCTCATCGAGAACGGGACGTTCGACCCGCTCCATGAGATCTACGGTGACGGGCTCGACGCGTTCCTCGAGGACAAGGTCACCGTCATCGCCGGCGACATCACCTCGCCCAACCTGGGGATGAGCGAGGAGGACGCGCTCGCGCTCTCGAGCGAGCTCGATGTCTTCATCAACTCCGCGGGCCTCACCAACTTCAACCCCAACCTCGAGCACGCCCTCACGATCAACACGCTCTCCGAGCGCAACATCGCGGGCTTCATCGAGTTGGGCGGCTACCACGCCAAGCTCGTCCACGTCTCCACGAGCTTCGTCGCGGGCAACACCACGACGCCGACCCCCGAGGTCGCCCCCGAGCCGCACATCTACCCGGCTCGTGAAGAGCTCGGCGCGGACTTCGACGTCTACCGCGAGGTCGACGACTGCCTCGCCATGATCAAGCACGCGAAGGTCCTCACGCTGGACCAGGAGCGCGCCTCGTTGCTCGCCAAGCAGGCGCGCGACGAGCTCTCCAAGCGCAACCTCGACCCCGACGACGACCACCACTTCTCCAAGGAGTACGCCGACCAGGAGACCAAGTGGATCCGCCGGCACCTCTCCGACCGCGGCCGCGAGCGCGCCGCGCACTGGGGCTTCCCCAACATCTACACGTACACGAAGTCGATGGGCGAGCGCCTGCTCATGGGCATGTCCGACAAGATCGACTTCTCCATCGTGCGCCCCGCGGTCATCGAGTCCGCCGTCGCCTACCCCCTGAAGGGCTGGAACGAGGGCATCAACACCAGCGCCCCCCTGATCTACCTGCGCTACAAGGGCCACCAGTACTACCCCGCGCGCAAGACGAACTCCCTCGACGTCATCCCCGTCGACTACGTCTGCGGCGCCATGCTCGCCGTGGCCGCGGGCCTGATCCAGGGGGAGGCCGAGGAGGTCTACAACCTCGGCTCGTCCGACCTCAACCCGCTCAACTTCGACCGCCTCGTCGAGCTCACCACGCTCGGCGTGCGCAAGATCCGCAAGAACGAGGTCAAGACCCCGACGTGGGAGAAGGTCGCGCGCGGCATGTTCGAGGGCAGGGTCGTCTCCGAGCGCACGTTCAACAAGCGCTCAGGCCCCGGACTGAACAAGGCCATCAAGGGCGCGCGCCGCTTCATCGCCAAGCTCCCCACGAAGCAGCTCGGCGGGCTGGGCAAGGCCCTCGTCGAGGTCGACAAGGGCGCGAAGGTCCTCGAGTCGGCCACGAACACCACGGCGAAGATGTTCGAGATCTTCATGCCGTTCATCTACCACAACAAGTTCACGTTCCGGGCGCGCGCCATCGGGCGCCTGCGCGAGCGGCTCGTCGAGCACGAGCGTGACTTCTACGGGTCCCCCATCGAGGACCTGTGCTGGCGCACCTACTGGATCGACGTCCACGTGCCAGGCCTCTACAAGTTCGTCTTCCCACACCTCGAGGAGAAGCTCTCCACGAGCCAGAAGTCGAGGTACACCTACCGCGACCTCATGGAGGTCTTCGACGCGTCGACCTCGAACTTCCCGCAGCGCGTGGCCTTCCAGCACCACCACCGCGGGCAGATCATCGAGCGCTACACCTACGCCGAGCTGCGCGAGCGGGCAGAGCGCGCCGCGCTCATGCTCGGCGCCCTGGGCGTGGGCAAGAGCGTCCCCGCGCTCCTCGTCAGTGAGAACCGCCCGCAGTGGGGCATGTCCTACTTCGGCGTGCTCAAGGCCGGCGGCGTCGCCGTCCCCGTGGACCCCGAGTCCAACCCCGAGAAGGTCGCGCGCCTGGCCGAGGCCTGCGGCGCCCGCGTGATCATCATCTCCGACGAGGTCCGCGCGCGCATCGGCGCCGAGGTCGAGGCGATCATCGCCCAGAAGAGCCTCCCCACTCGCCTCGTCACGTTCAACCAGCTCTTCACGCTCCAGCTCACCGCCCAGGAGCTCTCCGAGGACGAGGCCACACCCACTGTATCCGCCGGCGCCCTGACCGAGGATGGCATCGCCAGCCTCATCTTCACCTCGGGCACCACCGGTGACCCCAAGGGGGTGATGCTCACGCACGAGAACTTCACGAGCCTGCTCGCCTCAATGGCCCAGGTCTTCAAGATCTCGCACCGCGACGGCTTCCTCTCCGTGCTCCCGCTCCACCACACCTTCGAGTTCTCCTGTGGGTTCCTCATGCCGCTCTCGCGCGGCGCGACGATCACCTACCTCGAAGAGCTCAACGGTGAGGAGCTCACGAGCGCGATGACGAGCACCCGCGTGACCGCCATGGTCGGCGTGCCCGCGCTCTGGCAGCTCCTCAACCGCCGCGTCCAGCAGCGCCTCGACGACCTGCCCGACTCGATCCGTTGGACGATCCGACAGCTCATCTCGATGAACAAGTCGCTGCGCAGGCGCTTCGGCCTCAACCTCGGCCCCGCGGTCTTCGGCGTGGTCCACCGCGCCTTCGGCGGCAAGATGCGGTACTTCGTCTCCGGCGGCGCCGCGCTGCCCGGTGACGTGCTCACCGACTTCTACGGTCTCGGCTTCAACATGTACGAGGGTTACGGCCTGACCGAGGCCGCCCCCGTGCTCACCGTGAACAGCCCGAACCGCGGGCTCAACCCGGGCAGCGTCGGGCGCCCGCTACCTGGCGTCGAGGTCGACGTCATCGACATGGACGACCGCGGCGTCGGACAGGTCGTCGCGCGCGGCGACAACGTCATGCGCGGCTACCTCAACAAGCCCGAAGAGACCGAGCGCGCCCTCAAGGACGGCTGGCTCCACACCGGTGACCTCGGCCAGATCGACGCCAAGGGCAACCTCACCATCGTCGGCCGCGCCAAGGAAGTGATCGTCACCGCCGGCGGCAAGAACGTCTACCCCGACGAGCTCGAGGAGATGTACGGCTCGGGCTCGCTCATCGAGGAGCTCTCCATCGTCGGCCTCCCCGACGGCCAAGGCTCCGAGCGCGTCGCCGCGCTCGTGCGCACCACCGCCGAGGAGTCCCTCTCAGACGAAGAGCGCGCCGACGTGCGCGCCCGCGTCCGCGAGTGGTTCCGCGTCGAGGGCTCGCGCGCCGCGCCCCACGAGCGCATCCAGGTCCTGCGCTTCTGGGAGGACGAGCTCCCCCGCACCGCGACCCGCAAGATCAAGCGCAAGGAGGTCATCCAGATCCTCGACCGCCTCATGCGCGCCGAGGCCAAGGCCCGCACCGGCGAGGACAAGGACGACGGCTGGAACTGGCTCGACCGCATCATCGGCACGCTGTGCGACATGGACCCGTCGCACCTGCACCCGACGATGCACTTCCAGGACGACCTCGCCTTCGACAGCCTCATGGTCGTCGAGCTCAACTCGATCCTCGAGACCAAGGGCTACCACCTGCCCCCAGGGACGCTCGCGACCGCCGAGACGCTCCAGGAGCTGCGTGACATGCTCGAGGGCGGCTCCGGCGCCACGTCGGGCGCGCTCGTGCGCACCAACAAGGGCACGCTCTCGCGCGTCGACGAGTACGACGTCCCCGACCCCATCTCTCGATGGGGCAAGGGGATGCTCCACCGCGCCCAGATCGGCTCCTACGCCAACCTCTTCAACGTCAAGGTCTACGGTCGGGCGAACATCCCCCACCACAACCCCAACGTCATCGTCATCGCGAACCACTGCTCCCACCTGGACATGGGCCTGGTGAAGTACGCCCTCGGTGAGTACGGCTCGACCATCCGCGCCGTCGCCGCCGCCGACTACTTCTTCAAGAACCCGGTGCGCAAGACGTACTTCAAGAACTTCACCAACCTCGTGCCGATCGAGCGCTCGGGCACCCTCGAGTCCTCACTCGTCCACGCCGTCGACGCGCTCCAACGCGGCGAGATGCTCCTCATCTTCCCCGAGGGCACCCGCTCCAAGGACGGCAAGCTCCAGGAGTTCCGCCGCGGCCTGGGTTACCTCGTCGCCACGCAAAAGGTCGACATCCTCCCCGTGTGGATCGAGGGCACGCACCGCGCCTTCCCCAAGGGCGCCAAGCTCCCCTCCCCCACCTCACGCAACCTCAAGGTCTTCATCGGGCAGCCGCTCGACGCCGACGTCATGCTCGAGGAGTCCAAGGACATGGGCGTCACCGACCGCTACAAGCACATCAGCGCCTCGGCGCAGCGTGCCGTAGAGGCGCTACGTGACCGCGACGTCGCCCGCGAGAAGAAGCGAGGCCTCGACCTCTCCGACCTCTTCAACGACCTCCAGCATCGCTTCTCCGTCGACGCCATCGACACACCGCTCTGCTTCTACTTCAGCCTCGGCAAGCTCGACGAGAGCAAGTGGACCGTCATGGTCGACTCCAAGAGCTGCAGCGTGCACATGGGCAAGCCGCCCGCCGGTAAGGCCGACTGCGTCGTCAAGACCACCCCCGACATCTTCCGCAAGATCGTCGAGGAGGCCTACGCGCCCTCGGTCGAAGAGTTCATGACCGGCGCCATCAAGACCAACGCGCTCGAGCTGCTCCAGCAGTTCCCAAGCGCCTTCCAGCTCGGCGCCTCGAGGGACTGACCCGGACGCCCGACCCCCCTCGCGTGACCAACGAGCCAAGACACAAGAGATCGACCATGACCACACTCGTGACAGGCGGCACCGGATTCCTCGGCCGCCACCTCGTGCGCCAGCTCGTCGACCGCGGCGAGGACGTCCGCGTCCTCGCGCGTCGCTTCGACCTCGAGCTCGCCGACCTGGGCGTCGAGCTCATCGAGGGCACCCTCGACAGCTCCGAGGACATCCGCCGCGCCGTCGAAGGCGCCACGCGGATCTACCACCTCGCCGGACGCGTCGAGCGCGACCCAAGCCGCGCCCACGTCATGTACGACCTCCACGTCGAGGGCACCCGCAGGCTGATCGACGTCGCCCGCGAGGCCGGCGTCGAGAAGATCGTCTACGCCTCCACCAGCGGGACCGTCGGCGTCAGCCGAAACCCGAACTTCGTGGCAGAGGACGACTCCCCCACCGTCGAGTCCGTCGTCAAGGAGTGGCCTTACTACCTCTCCAAGATCTACGCCGAGCGCGTCGTCGACCGCTTCGTCCAGGACTACGGGATGAACATCGTCACCATGCGCCCGACGCTCCTGCTCGGCCCCGGCGACAAGAACGAGTCGTCGACCGGCGACGTCGCGCGGTTCCTGCGCGGCAAGACCCCCGCGTCGATGCCGGGCGGCATCTCCTTCGTCGACGCCCGCGACGCGGCCACCGCCTTCATCCTCGCGATGGACAAGGCCGCCGCCGGCGAGCGCTACCTCATAGGCGCGTGCAACATCACGCTCGACGACTTCTTCAAGCGCCTCTCACACCTCTCCGGCGTCCGCGCGCCCTGGCTCCCCGTCCCCGAGGACGCCATGGTCATGGGCTCCAAGCTCTGGGGCCGCGCCATGCGCGCGGTCGGCCTGACGCCCTCACTCGACGCGGCCAGCGTCGATATGGCCAGGCACTTCTGGTACATCGACTCGTCGCGCGCCATCGAGGAACTCGGCTGGACCCCTCGCGCCGCCAACGCCACCCTCAAGGACACCATCACCTGGCTACGCGCGCACTTCCCGGAGCTCGACCGCTCCGACTCCTCGCACCGCGCCTCGCCCCCCGCGGACGCCGTCTCCTCAGACGTCGTCGAGTACGCGCGCAGCCTGCGCGAGCGCTGACACCTCCGGGCCGGCCTCGGCCCGCGGCTCGGCCTCCCCTCAAATGTCTCTGACGTAGCTCGGCGGACCCGTTGGCACGTATATCTGCTCGCGGGCCCGCTCGACCTGCGCGCGCAAGGTCCGCTGGACCTTGCGCGCGATGTACCCCTCGAGCATCTGCGTGATCGCCGCGCTGAGCGTCGACTCGACCATCTGCGACGTCTCCCTCACGTCCGTGAGACCGTACGAACCACGCGAGGTCCCCGCCCACGAGAACGTGAACTCGTCCTCGCCAGGCACCAGCAGCGCGAACGACCACTGCATCCCACCGAGCACGCGCGGCGCGCCCTGCTCCTCGGCCACGAACATCTCGAGCCGCTGGACCCGCACCCGCCCAAGCACATGCGCGCCGCGCGTCGCGCCTGCGCGCCCTGGGCTCACGACCTCCACCACGTCGAAGTACCCGAGCATCGCCCTCCTGAGGTCCTCGCGCACGAACGCGCGCAAGTTCGTCACGCGCACGGGCTTGACCCCGTCGCGCTCCACGAGGACCTCGTCGGGGACGTCGCGAGGATCCAGCACGATCAGCAGCGGCGCCGAGATCTTCTCGGCAACCATCATCCTCGGCGGCCTCACCGAGAGCTCGCCGACGTCCACGGGTCGCATCGCGGACTCACCGAAGGCGCAGCCCGTCACGACGAGCGTGAGCGCGGCGTATGTGAGTGCCGCGAGCGGGCTCGCGCTCACGGGTTGCGCCGGAACAGCACGTCGTCCATCGAGTACGAGCCCGGCCGCCTGGACGCCATCCAGCGCGCGGCGCGCAGCGCTCCGCGCGCGAAGATCCCACGATCGGTCGCGCGGTGCGTCAGCTCGATCCGCTCACCTTCACCGCACGCGAACACCGTGTGCTCACCCACGATGTCCCCTCCCCTGACGACCTGGAAGCCGATCGCGCCAGGCTCGCGCGGACCCGTCACGCCGTGGCGCGCCCAGTCGGCGACCTCGTCGAGCTCCACGCCTCGCCCCGCCGCCGCCGAGCGGCCGAGCATCAACGCCGTCCCGCTGGGGGCGTCGACCTTGTGCCTGTGGTGCGCCTCGAAGACCTCGAGGTCCCACTCCTCACCGGTGGCCTGCGCCGCCAGCTCGACGAGCCTCGCGAGCACGTTCACGCCCACCGAGAAGTTCGCCGCGTGCAGCACCGCGGTCTCCCGGGCGACCTGCGCGAGCACCTCGTGCGCGGCGGCGTCGAGCCCCGTCGTCCCCGAGACGAACGCCGCGCCTGAGGACGCCGCGATCCGCGCCGCCCTCACGCAGGACTCCGGCGACGAGAAGTCGATCACCACGTCGCAGCCCGACGCGACCTCCTCGAGGTTGCCTGTCACGCGCACCGACCCGAGCACCTCACCCAACCACGGACTCCCCGCCCGCTCGATCGCCGCGGCCACCTCGAAATCCGGCGCCTTCGCGCTCTCGAGGAGCGCGCGGCCCATCCGGCCGCCAGCTCCCACGATCGCGATCCTCGTCACGCTCGACATCACTCGCTCCTCACATCAGGTCGTTGTAGGCCGAGAAGACCTCATGAAGCTCCTGGATGAACTCCGGCTCCGCCTCGAAGAGCGGCGCGCGGACCTCGGGCGAGCACCACCCGAGCGCGCTCGCGAGCGCCTTCGTCGGGACCGGGTTCGACCTCGCGAACAACGCCCGCGTGAGCGCCTGGATACGCACGTTCAACGCGCGCGCCTCCTCGAGGTCACCGCCCGCGGCGCGCGCCACGAGCGTGCTCATCGTCCCAGGCATGATGTTCGAGAGCACCGAGATGCACCCGTGGCCACCCATCGCCACGAACGGCATCGTCGTGAAGTCGTCGCCAGACATGAACGCGAAGTCCTGCTCACCCACGGCCTCGTGCAGCTCCGCGGCGAACTTGAGGTCCCCCGTCGCCTCCTTGATGCCGATCACGTCCGGGTGCGTCGCGAGCGACGCCACCGCGGACGCCGTCAACGACACCACCGTGCGCCCGGGCACGTTGTAGAGCACCACCGGCAGTTCGCTCGCGTTCGCCACGTGTTCGAAGTGCGCCTGGAGCATCTTCGGCCCGGGCTTGTTGTAGTACGGGACGACCACCAGCGCCGCGTCCACGCCACGTATCCTACTGACTTCGTTCGTGAAATCGATTGTCGCGCGGGTGTCGTTCGTGCCCGTCCCTGCGATCACCGGGACCCGCCCGTTCACCTGCTCGGCCACCGCTCGGATGACGTCCAACCGCTCCTGCGCCGACATCGTCGCCGACTCCCCCGTCGTGCCGCATGGCACGAGCCCGTCGATTCCGTCGCCGATCTGGCGATCGACGAGCTCGCGCAGCGCCTCCTCGTCCACGGCGCCATCTCTGAAGGGGGTGATCAGGGCCGTCATCGCCCCTCGCAACATCTCGCTCTTCGCCATACGCCTCGCTCCGCTTCGTTGAAGGGACACGCTCGGCGTGTCCGGTCCGATCGACGCGGGCACCTTAGCTCAGAGCACGCCCAGAGCAGAAGTTGCGAACGCGATGGCAACTCAAAACCAATACAGGCCGTCACGCGGCCTGTCGAAGAACTGCAGCCGGGAGTAGCTGGCCGGAGCCATGAGCCATGACCACCTCGCCACGTCCAACGGCTCCACCTCGGACACCTCGCCGCGCTCGAGGCTCACGCGCCGCCTGCGGCACACGAACTCGAGCGCCTTTCGGACCCGCGGCTCCGAGCAGCTCGCCCCGATCAGGGACACGCGGAGCACCTCGAGCTTCGGCCACGCCCCCGCGTGGAGCGCGCGCAGCATCGCGTCCACGCTCAGCTCCGCGTTCTCCGACACGTCCAACACGCGCAGCGATGCGCCGTGGCGGGAGAGCGCCTCGAACCCCGAGTCGTCCATCCGACAGTCCCGCAACGCGAGCTCCTCGAGCCCGACCGGCAGCGCCGCCGCCAGCCACGCCGTGTCCTCCGATGCGCCGAATCGGCCCGACAGGTCGAGCGCCTCCAGCGCGCCGA
>CAJXPN010000063.1 GCA_913058025.1 uncultured Myxococcales bacterium
CGCCGATGATCTGGAAGGCCGGCAGCGCCGTGGCGCTGTAGGCGCGCGTGACGCCGGAGACGACGCCGTCGACGCGACCCGCCTTGAGCATGACCATGCCGTAGCGCTCACGGTGGAGCATGTCGGAGGCGGCCTGCGAGGCCGTCACGCCCTTGCGCTGGCGCAGCCCGTGGTAGATCTCGATCATGGCCTCGTGCTCGGCGTCTTCGCGTAGGTCGAAGATCTCGGCGCCCAGCAGCGAGAGGTCGAGCGCGCGCGCGCGATCGCGGATGATCTTGGGGTCGCCCATGAGCACGGGCGTGGCGATCTTCTCGTCGAGCAGGATCTGGGCGGCCTGGATGATCTTGTCCTCGTCGCCCTCGGGGAAGGCGATGCGGCGGGTCGGGCCGCGGCGGGCCTTGTGGATGAGCTCGCGCACGAACCCCTTCGAGATCCCCTGGAGGCGCTCGAGGCGCTCGCGGTAGGCGTGGACGTCGGTGAGCGGGTTGCGCGCGAGGCCGCGCTCGGAGGCCGAGAGCGCGACGGCGGGCGCGACGCGCAGCAGCGCGCGCGGGTCGAAGGGCTTGGGGATGATGTAGTCGCGGCCGAAGCGCAGCGACTCGCCCTCGTAGGCGAGCTGGACGATCTCGGGGACCTCCTCGCGCGCGAGCTCGGCGAGCGCGCGGACGGCGGCCAGCTTCATGCCGTCGTCGATGCCGCGGGCGCGGACGTCGAGCGCGCCGCGGAACAGGAACGGGAAGCACAGGACGTTGTTGACCTGGTTGGGGAAGTCGGAGCGACCCGTGGCGACGATGGCGTCGTCGCGCGCGTCCATGACGTCGTCGTACTTGATCTCGGGCTCGGGGTTGGCGAGCGCGAAGATGATGGGCTTGGAGGCCATCGACTGGACCATCTCCTTGGAGACGATGCCACCCACGGAGACGCCCACGAGGACGTCGGCGCCCACGAGCGCGTCGGCGAGCGTGCGCGCGTCGGTGTCGCGGGCGAAGTACTCGAGGTAGGGGTTCATGCCCTCCTCGCGGCCCGTGTAGACCACGCCCCCGATGTCGACGAGCGTGATTCGCTCGCGCGACACGCCCAGCTTCTCGTAGAGGCGTGCGATCGCGAGGCCGGCGGCGCCGGCGCCTATGAACACGACCTCGACCTCGTCGAAGGACTTGCCCTGGAGGAGCAGCGCGTTGGTGAGCGCGGCGCCGGTGATGATGGCGGTGCCGTGCTGGTCGTCGTGGAAGACCGGGATCTCCATGACCTCGCGCAGCTTCTCCTCGATGTAGAAGCAGTCGGGCGCGGCGATGTCCTCGAGGTTGATGCCGCCGAAGGTCGGCTCCATGGCGCGCACGCAGGAGACGAAGAGGTCGCGGTCGGTGATGTCGAGCTCGAGGTCGAACGCGTCGACGCCGGCCAGGCTCTTGAAGAGGACGGCCTTGCCCTCCATGACGGGCTTCGATGCGAGCGCGCCGATGTTCCCCAGGCCGAGCGTGGCCGAGCCGTTGGAGACCACGGCCACGAGGTTGCCGCGGTTGGTGTAGCGGAACACGTCGTCGGGGTCTTTGGCGATGGCGAGGCAGGGCTCGGCCACGCCGGGCGAGTAGGCGAGCGCGAGGTCACGCTGTGAGGAGAGCGGCTTGGTGGGCTCGATCTCGAGTTTTCCGGGCCTGGGGAACTCGTGGTAGTCGAGTGCTTCTTGGGGACGAATCGAGCCGCGTTTGTTCTGTGACATGTCGTTGGGTCTTCTTGGGTCGTGAGGGGCGTGGGTCTTTGAGCTCTGCGCTCGAGGTCACCTCGAGCAGGTTCATTCTCGGGCGCGACGCAGCAGCGCGATGACGATGGAGATGGCCACGGCCATGACGCCCGCGAACGCGGCCCAGAAGGACGCGCCGGTGAGGCCGATGGCGTTCAGCCCGACCGCCGTGACGCTCGCGCCCGCGGTGCCGCCGACGCTGGAGACGACGGCGAGGGCGACGTTCGAGCCGCCCTCGCGCTCGACGAGCGCGGTCTCCTGGACGACCTCGGGCGCCGATCTGGTCGTCACGTGCGTGGTCTGGCTGGCCTCGGCTTCGGGCTCGCTCATCGTCGTCGCCTCCTCACGGGTTCGCGTAGTGAGGGGGAGCATTTCAGAGCGGGTGGGGGTGTGTCCAGCGTTGAGGCGCGCCGAGGTGACTCAGGGGTAATGCTGACCGAGGTTGTCCGAACCCCAGCAGACCACACGGCGGTCGTCGATGGTCAGGCCGCACGTGTGTGAGGAGCCCAGCCCGACGAAGAAGAACGTCTCGGAGGAGGGCGGCGACGACTGCCCGGAGGCGTCGTCCCCCCAACACACGGCGGTGCGGTCCATCCTCAGCGCGCACGTGTGCGCGCCGCCCAGAGAGACCGACCGGTAGGTCCCCGCGGGCGCGGAGGTCTGGCCGTCGGTGTTGCGGCCCCAACACGTGATCGTGTCGTCGAGCCTGATGGCGCACGTGTGGTGGTCGCCCGCGTCGACGCGCTTGAACACCCCAATGGGCGCGGAGCTCTGGCCGTCGGCGTTCGAGCCCCAGCAGTCGATGCCGCCGTCGAGCGAGCGCAGCGCGCAGGTGTGGTCCTCCCCAGCGGTGATGTTGTCGTAGGTGACGTTGGAGGGAGGGGAGGCCTGGCCCGCAGAGTTCGAGCCCCAGCAGGTCGCGAGCCTGGAGAACGAGTCGAGCGCGCAGTTGTGGTCGCCGCCAGCGGCCAGGCGGTTGAAGGTCCCGGCAGGCGCGGAGGTCTGGCCCTGGGCGTTCGAGCCCCAGCACGTGATGTCCCCGCCGAAGAGCTGCGCGCAGTTGTGGTCGTTGCCAGCGGCGAGCCACTGTAGGCTCACTCCGACCGGCGCGTTGAGCTTTCCGGAGGCGGCGTCGCCCCAGCACTTGATGTCGTCGAGCAGGTCGTACCCGCAGCTGTGGTCGTACCCGACCGCGAGGAACGAGAACCCTTCGCACGCGCCCTGAGAGACCACGCAAGAGGTCGGGTCGCAGGAGGCCGTGCCGGAGTAGTAGCCGGCGGCCTCGCAGCTCGAGGTCCCCACTCCGTCACACTCTTCAGGGCCGTTGCGCGTGCCGTCGCCGCAGTAGGGCCCGAGGGCGCCGCAGCCTGAGACGCAGCCGTCGTAGGAGCCGTCGTTGACGCCGTCGTCGCAGACCTCGGGGCCGTTGCGCGTGCCGTCGCCGCAGAACGCCTCGCGCCTGTTGCAGTTGGCCGAGCAGGAGCCGTAGGAGCCGTCGTTGATGCCGTCGTCGCAGACCTCGGGGCCGTTGACCTGGCCGTCTCCGCAGGACTCACCGATCGCGAGACAGGTCGACGCGCAGCCATCGTAGGAGCCGTCGTTGACGCCGTCGTCGCAGACCTCGGGGCCGTTGCGCGCGCCGTCGCCGCAGAAGTCCATGCGCGCCGAGCAGTCGGTCGAGCAGGAGCCGTAGGAGCCGTCGTTGACGCCGTCGTCGCAGACCTCGGTGCCGTTGACCTCGCCGTCGCCGCAGACGCCCTCGCACGCGGAGGTGTCGAGGCGGCACAGCTCGTTGCAGGAGATGTCGCCTTCGTAGAACCCTTCGGACTGGCAGGTCGCGCCGCGGAGCTCGAAGCCTTCGCACTGCTCGGTCGTGGCGAGCGTGCCGTCTCCACACTCGACGGGGATGCCCTGGCAGGAGCTCGTGTCGAAGCCACAGCTCACGTCGCACGCGAGCTGCCCTTGCTCGAAGCCTCGGGTCACGCAGGTCTCGCCGCTCAGGTCGGACCCGTCGCAGTCCTCACGCAGGTTCGTGACCCCGTCCCCGCAGAACGGTCCGGTCTCGGCGTCCGGGCCCACGTCCTCGGGGGCGCCAGTGTCTCCGGCGTTGCCTCCGCCGTCTTCGTCCGGGGTGCCGCCGTCTTCAACGAGCTCGCCGCCGTCCAGCGTCGTGCCAGCGTCGTCGTCGCTGCCGCCACCACCGCCACCGCCACCGCCTCCGTTGGTCGGGAGGCAGGCAGAGAGTGGGAGTGAAAGGACGAGAGATAGAACGAGTATTCGAATGTGCATGGCGGCCTCACCTCGAGTTGATGTGGTGATCGATACCGTAGCGCGCGGCGCGATTCAATCGTATGACGTCGACGATCGTGTGACGAAGGGTCAGCGCGTCAGCTCAGGCCCCAGAGAGTCGGGAGCACGTCCTTGACGCCTTCGAGGGCCTCCTCGGGGGTGCGGCCGATGGAGACGACGTCGACCTTGCCCTTGTCGCGGAGCGGACCGGGGTTGTAGAGCGCGAATCTGCCTGTCTTCGTCGCGGGGTCGTAGAGCGCGTCGCCGAGGGCGCGCGTGAGCTCCGCGAAGTCGGCGCCGACGAGCGCGTCGTGCACGACGTCCTGGGCGATGTAGTGGGGCCGCGAGCTGCCGCGCATGAGGCGATCGACCAGGTACATCGGCGTCGAGGTCCCGCCCCAGCGACCGTTGCACTCGGTGAAGCAGACGCGCGGCGCGTCCTCGAGGTCGCCCACGACGATGAAGTCGAACGAGCACCTCCCGACGTAGCCGAGGCGCTGGAACTCCGCGGCGACCCTGACGGACGCCTCCCCCAGCCGGGCGTTCACGGCGTCGGGGAGGGTCGAAGGGCGCGAGCCCAGGAAGACCTTCTCTTCGCCCTCGAGCAGCTGCTCGTAGACGCCGTCGAGCCGGGGCGCCTCGCCGCTGTCGAGCGACGGGATCCAGAGCTGGGTGGAGGGGGAGACGTCGGTGGGTGACCACTCGACGACGAGGACCTCCTCGCCCTCGGGCCACTCGGTGTGGTCGAGGAAGGCGCGGACCCTGGCGAGCACGTCCTCGCGGGGGGCGCCGGCCAGGTCGGCGGCGGCGAACACGGCGTTGCCCATGGCCGAGGCGCAGCGGGTGCGCTTGAGGCCGACGTGGCCGTGACGCGCGGCGAGCTCACGCGCGCGGTCGCAGATCGCCTCGGCGGTGCGCTCGGTGTGGGTCTCGACGACGAGGTCGCCCATGCCCAGATCGTGGATGATCGCGTCGAGCTGGCCCTTGTCGTTGGCGGCCCAGAGCGCCTCGGGCGTCGGCCCCAGGACGTAGGCGGGCGAGCCCGAGGCCTCGCGGATCGCCGCGGCGAGGTCCCAGACGGCCTGGATGGACATGTAAGGGTGCACGATGATCCCGCCGGCGCCTCGGGCGACCTCGGCGAGCGTGTCGAGCACGGCGCCGTGGGCGCACGCGGCGGCGACCTCGAGGACGCCGCCGGTGGGCTCGGCGCGCAGCAGCCGCGGGGAGCCCAGGCCGAGCGTGTGCTGGCAGTAGTCCTCGTAGCCGGGCGCGCTGGGCGAGACCGCGGCGAAGAGATCACCGTCTCCGGCGCGCACTCGCGCGCGGTGTTGGTACTCCTCGATTCCAGGGATCGCGCTGACGAAGGGGATGCCCGAGATGTCCTCGAGGTGGAGTGAGGGGAGGCCCTCGCCGCGCTCCCTGGTCCACTGGTGAGGGTGAACGGGGGCGTACGTCTTGGTGTGGTCGGTCATGAGGGCTCTGTCTCTGAGGAGGCGGCTCGTGTGATGGCCCATGGTTTAGCACGTCGTCGCGGCGGAGGGGAGTTTCCGCGGTCCTTTGGCGCGTGGGCGGCGCGGCCTCGTGCGGTGGGCGCCCTCGCGCTGCTTGCCCGTGCGCGGGCTGCTCTCCGATGGGTCTCGGGCCTCCGCGCGCGTTCGACGCTCGCGCGCGTTTCGAATTTGTGGTGGAGAGGGGCTGTTCGAGAACCCGTTGCCTCGGCGACAGGACCTTCGAGAGGAAGGACAGAGTCGCCATGGCAGTGCCCTGGCCACCAGGACGAGCGGAGCCCGGTCCACAGCGAACAGGTGGAGTGTGAATCTGCTGCCGAGCGCAGCCAAGACAGAGCCAGCCAAGAAGAGGAGGAGCGTGTGAGTTGGGAGCGGTACATCGAGAGGTTGCGTGAGGACCCGTCGGACGTCGAGGCGTTGGACGCGCTCGAGCAGCACCTGGGCGCGAGCCGTGGGGCGACGGTCTCGCAGAAGGCGGCGAAGGTCGGGACGGGGGCGAGGTTCGGGTTCCGGATGTTCGTGGGCCCGCCGCTCTACAAGGCGATCGTGTCGTGTTGGGACGCGTGGTCGGTGTACCTGCGGGGAGGCTCCGAGGGGATGTGGCCGGAGGCGCCGACGCGGGACGTGGCCGCGGCGTTCGCGGCGAGGTTCGTGCGGATCGGCACGTTGGGGCTGTTCCTGGGGTTGTTGCCGGCGATCATTCTGGGGTTCCAGACGGCGATGATGGGCATCCAGCTCTGGCAGATTCAGGAACAGAACCGGATCGTGAAGGAGCAGAACCAGCTCACGCGCGATCAGTTCGGCGCGCTCTACCAGCCCCAGTTCCTGGGGCTGCTCTACGACGGCGGGGAGAAGTCCGACCCGAGGTTGCGCGCGGCCGCGCTGCGCGCGCTCGCGCAGATGGCCGAGTCGCAGCGCAAGGACGTGCTCGCGCTCGACCCCGACGCGACACCGCGCGCGCTGGATCTCAGGCGCGTGCAGCTCGGCAAGGTCACGGTGGAGGAGCTCGACCTGTCGGGCGCGCGCCTGGACGGCGCGTCGTGGAACAAGGCGACGCTGCGCGACGTGAGCTTCTCGGGTGCGAGCCTGGTGAACGCGGACATGTTCGGCGTGTCGCTCGAGAAGGTGAACCTGAAGGGCGCGGACCTGACGCGCGCGAACTTCAACGGCGCCAAGCTCGTGGACGTCGATCTGACGGGGGCGACGATCGAGAAGGCGAATTTCACGAACGCGGTCTTCGAGTCGGTCACGTGTCCGGGCGGTGAGAAGGCAGGTGAGAAGGGCTGCTGACCGAGGGCTCCCAGGCGAGCAGTGAGACGAGCGTCTCGCCGCGGTGGTCGAGCGCGAGGTGATCGGCGTGGAGGCGGACGTCGAGGAGCGCGTGCCTGGGGAGCGCGGGCGCGAAGCGCGCGGCCGTGAACCCGGCGCGCGCCAGGCGCCGCGCCCATGACCAGGTCGGCTCGTGCCGCATGGAGCGCTCCGGGTCCGGGCGCCCGATGATGTCGTGGATCGCGCGGCCGAAGTGGTGGATCTCGATGGCGTCGCGCTCCTCGCGCGTGAGGTCGAGCAGCGCGAGCAGGTCGAGCAGCGCGCCGTAGTGCCTCCAGCAGTGCTCGAAGCGGGCCCTCAGGTCCGAGGTCGCGTGGTCGACGTGGTGCTCGGCGACGACGACGACGCCTGGTTCGAGCGCGCGTACGCGCGCGAGGACGTGGTCTCGCGCGTCGTACTCGGGGTGGCCCGAGACGCGGTGGAGTGAGAAGCAGGCGTTGACGATGGGGCGCTCCAGGAGCGCCGAGAGCGCGCCCCATTGCGCCGGAGTCACGCGCTCGATGGGCGCCTGGATCGCGTGGAACTGGCAGGGGATCCCGACGCGTTCGGCGGCCTCGTGTGCGTGGGCGCGGGCGGCCTGGAGGCTGGGGCCGTGTGGCTCGACGCCCACGATCACGAGGTCGTCGACCTCGCGCTCGCGGGCGGAGAGCGCGCCGATGAGGTCGACGACCTGCCGGCCAGTGCCGATCCCGATGTCGATGAGGTGGACGCGGCGGCGCGCGTCGCACGCGCTCAGGATGTAGGCGTTGCTCAGCGCACTCGCGAGCGAGTGGGTAGGCAGCCGGGACGCGAGCGCGTCGAAGAGCCTCTCGGAGTCGTCGTCGTGGCGGCGTGGTTGGCCGAGGCGGCGGCCCGAGTCGCTCGGGAGGCGCGCCGCGAGCGCGTGGGCGAAGGTGACGTGGCGCGTGGCGAGCGGGTCGGGGTCGGCGCGAGCGTGCTCGAGCACCTCACCGATCGCGGCGGCGGCGGCGGCGGGGTGTCCGCGCACCAGGTGGTCGAGCGCGATGTACAGCAGTTCGGGGTGTCGGGTCGCCATGTTGCTTCCTCGGGGGTGTCGTGTGTCGAGCCTCAGGTTAGGCAACGCAGCGGAAGTGTTGGCCTAAAGCTTCCTTAAAGTTGTAAGAAGAGAGCATTCGTATACTCGCCGTGAGGGTTCGCCGATGAGTTCAGAGGCCATGTTCGTCTTGCACACGGTCGGGGTGTGGGGCCCGCTGCTCCGCCGCCTCGTGGAGTCTCATGGTGGCGCCATCGGTGAGGACGCGTCGGGTGGTTACGTGATCCTGGAGGGTGAGCGCGCGCTGTGTGACGCGGCGCGCTCGCTGCGGGCGGCGTCGCCGCGCTCGAGGTTGGCGATGACCGCGGGGCCGGTGCTCAGGCTCGCGGGGGGTCTGCGCCCGCCGAGGTCGTCGCGTCGGGTCGTCTGCGGGCTGCTCGCGAGGGCGCCGGCGGGGTCGCTGCTCATGAGGCGAGCGCTGCTCGACGCGCTCACGCCCGCGTCCCGAGAGGGTTGGAGGGCCGAGGAGCTCGAGGATGGCTGGGTGTCGCTCGGCGACGCGTCGGACGCGCCGGCCGCGCGCGCGTTCTCCTGGCGCGCGAACCGAGCGCCCGAGGCGCCCGCGGTCGAGCTGTTGGATCGCGGCGTGGCGTTGGAGATCGAGCGCGCGCTCGGGGAGGAGCGGGTCGTGGAGGTGCAGGGGCCCGAGGGCGCGGGCAAGACGGCGGCGCTCGAGCGTTGGTTCGGGCGCGCGCTGCTGGCGGACCGTGACGAGGCGCTGGGTTGGGTGGAGCTCGACGGCGTGGTCGAGGCCGAGCAGATGGCGCGCAGGTGGTCCGACGCGCTCGATCTCGGCGGCCGCGCGCAGGAGGTCGAGGTCTGGGCGCGTGAGCAGATCGAGATGCTCTCGGCGCAGTACGCGGGCGGTGTGCTCGTGGTGGATCAGCACGACGCGCTCGACGTGGGCGGACGCGCGCTGCTCGCGTCACTGATCGAGGGGACACCGGAGGTGAGGTGGGTGCTCGCGTCGTCGGCCGAGCCGCTCGGGGTCGAGCGCGCGCGCGTGATGACGCCTTCGCTGAGCGGGGACGAGGCGCTGGCGATGATCGAGGGGAGCGGCCGCGTGAGGCCGCCCAGTGACCCCGGCGCGCTCGAGGCGCTCATCGAGGCGTTGGGTGAGGCTCGCCTGACGCCCGGCAGCGTGGCGTCGTGGCTGGAGGGGTCGCCTCGCGGCGTGATGGAGGCGTTGGAGACGGGCGCGCTGGGGGAGACCTCCTCGGAGGCGCTGTTGAGGCGGCTCGGGGCGGCGTCGGAGCGTGTGCTCGCGGCGTGGGTCGCGTGGTCGAGGTTCGCCACGGTGTGTTCGCCCGAGGACGTCTTCGAGGTGATGCGCGCGTCGGTGGAGGTCGAGCTCGAGTGGGTGCAGGGGTTCGTCGAGCGCGCGTCGCGCACGGCCTGGGTGGTCGAGCGCGCGGGATCGCTCGGCGTGAGCGCGTCGGCGCTGCGCGCGATAGAGGAGGTCGCGCCTGAGGGCGTGCGCGGCGCGATCGAGGACGCGTACGCGGCGTACACGGCGCGCGGGGCGATGGGGCATCTCGTCGCGTTGCGCACCGGCCCCGACGTGCCCGCGCTGCGCTGGCTCGAGGCGAGGAGGGGCGACCTCGTGCGGGCGGCGTGGAGGTGCCTCGAGCGCGACCCCGATCTGGGCGTCGCGTTCGTCGAGGCGCTCTTCGCGCTCCACGATCGCGACCTCACCGCGATCCCCTACGTCGAACTCGTCGAGGAGGCGAGCTCGATCGCGCGAGCTCGCGCCGAGGGGGTCTCGCGCGAGCTCCAGCTCGCGATGTGTTCGGCGCGGCGGCGCGAGCACGATCGTGACCAGTGGCGGGAGGACATGGAGGAGGTAATGGCGCGCTGCGATGAGCCCGGCGCGTCGCCGGAGTTCCTGTCGTACGCGCACTGGCTCTACGCGGACTTCCTGGGCAAGGACGCGCTCGGGGAGGATGGGCTCGAGGAGGTCGAGGGGTTGATGGTGCTGAGCTACGGGATCGCGTCCGAGCACGGGCTCCTGGTCGACCAGGGCCTCGCGGCGCAGTACCTGGCGCACCACATGACGCTGGCGAGCCGCTACGACGAGGCGATGTCCTGGATCGAGATCGCGCAGCGTGTCTGTGAGCAGGTCGAGCATGTATACCTCCAGATGATGACCGCCTACTCGGCGCAGTCGCTGCACACGCACCTGGCGCAGTGGGAGGAGGCGCGCGCGCACGCGCACGAGGCCAGGTGGCTGGCGCAGACGCTCGGGCACCGTGAGTACGACGTGATGATGTCGGTGACCTACGGTTACGGCGAGCTGGTGCTGGGCCGCTACGACGAGGCGTTCACTGCGTTTCGTGAGGCCTACGAGAGCGGCTCGCGCTGGGGGTTCGAGGTGGGCGCGCTCAACTCCAGGTTCATGGTGGGCGTGGTGGAGCTTATCTCGGGGCGCATCGAGCGGGCCGTGGACATGATCGGCGGCGCGGTCGAGGGGTACGAGCGGATGGAGGAGGAGTGGTTGATCGTCAACGCGCTGCCCTGGCTGGCGACCGCGTACGAGGAGCGCCGTGATCAGGCTACGGCCGCCGCGATCTGGGCGCGCCTGGACGCGACCGAGATCATGAACCCCGAGATGGAGCGGACGCGTGAGACGCTGCGCGTGCTTGGCACGGTGGTGCGTCAGGAGAGCCCGCTGTCCTCGCTCGAGGAGTTCGCCGTGGAGGGCGTGGGGAGTGACCCTCGGGTGCACCTGATCCGGCGCCACCTCGAGGGCGCGCGCTCGGCGCGCTCCGAGCCCCAGACGCAGCGCGTCCCCGATCTCGTGGTGTCGGCCGAGGGGGGCGTGTTCATCAAGCCCTGTCTCTTATACACATCTCCGAGCCCACGA
>CAJXPN010000064.1 GCA_913058025.1 uncultured Myxococcales bacterium
GGAACGCCAAGCCCGAAGGGCGGCGGCGGGGAGGGCAGCCGCGCATGCACTACCTCTCGCCAAAGACACGCGAACCCTTCAACGTTTCGGTGCAGGCGCCAACGTGGAAGTATGATTCGCGGACGAGCCCTGCGCAGCCAGAGAAAGAGCGCAGCGGTGGACAGGCGAGCGGGGGAGTTGATAGGCAGGGGGGCTGGCTCGTGGATCGGCACGAAGGCGTCAAAAATAGAGAGAGCGGAGATACGATGAGCGCGTTTGAAGATGCGATCGATGTGGCGGACGTGGTGGAGAGCATGCGCGCGCTGTTGCCGGGCGGGCTCGAGGGGCTGCCGAACAGGCTGGCGAGGGCGCTGGCGCGCGACGACTACTCGGAGGCGCTTTCGATCTCGCGAGATCTCTGGTCGAAGGGTGGCGGGCTCGGTTCGGCGTTGGCGTACGCGCTGTTGTTGGGCCACAGGGGTCTCTTCGACGAGTCGCGTGGCGTGTTGGGGAAGGCGCTGTTGGAGTTCGAGGGGGAGGTGGCGCTGCAGCTCGCGCAGGCGGAGCGGCTGTCACTGGAGGGCCGCGGAGAGGACACGTTGTCGCTGCTCGGGGGTCTGCGCGAGGTGGAGATGAGGGACCCGAGGTCGTGGTGCTTCATGGGTGACCTGTACCTGGAGCTCGGCGAGATCGACGACGTGATCGCGTGTTACCAGGAGGCGCTCGAGCGTTCGAGCCAGGACATCGAGAGGGCGTACAGGCTGGCGAGGTTACTGCTGGAGCGCGGAGAGATCTTCGACGGGTCGAGGTACCTGGAGTGGGCGGCGCGGCTGGCGGTGAACGAGCCCAGGCTGTGGGAACTCGCGGGGGACGCGTGGACGGAGGCGGACGAGCCGAAGAAGGCGGCGGACGCGTACGGCCGGTGGACGAAGCTCGAGGACGACGAGGAGGGCGCCTGGTACGCGTGGGGCGGTGCGTTGGCGCAAACTGGCGAGCTTGAGGCGGCGCGCGAGGCGCTCAAGAAGGCGGTGCGCCTGGACCCGTTCCTCGTGGACGCGTGGGTGCAGCTCGGGCGCGTGGAGCTGGAGCGGGGTTACCTGGACGAGGCGAAGAGGAGCTACCGCGAGGCGCTCGCGATGGAGCCGGGGCTGGTGGACGCGCTCTACGGTGTGATGGCGGCGGCGTACGAGCTCGGGGAGCTCGAGTACGCGCTGGAGGTCGCGGTGGACGTGACGCAGCGGGCGCCGGAGCGCGCGGACGGCCACTTCAACCTCGGGGTGATGTTGGCGGAGATGGGTCGCCACGGGGAGGCGAAGGAGGCGCTCGAGCGCGCGGTCGAGCTCGAGAACGAGGACGGGATGGCGTGGGCGTCGCTGGCGGTGACGAGGTTGAGGCTGGGGGACGATGAGGGCGCGAGGAGCGCGAGCGTGAGCGCGGAGCAGGCGTCGCCCGGGGACGGCGGCGTGGCGATGTGCTGGGCGCAGGGCCTGCTGACGGCGGGGCGTTACGCCGAGGTGCTCGAGTTCATCGCCGCGAGCGGCGATCGAGGGGGAGAGTGGGAGCTGGTGTCGGCGGTCTACGAGTACGTGGCGCGCGCGCTGAGCGGAGGCGACGTGGATGAGGCGTCGACGAGGTTCACCGACGCGCTCAAGACGCACGCCGAGGAGCTGCCCGTGGATCGCGATCTCGAGGAGGTGGAGCGGCTCGCGAGGGCGCTCGGCCAGCGGGAGCGCCGCCGCGTGGACTCGATGGTGCGCAGCCTCGAGGAGGAGCCGTGAGGGGGATTCGAGGTTGTCGGGCGTGCTGACCAGCGGTTAGAGTCTGGGGGAATTGCGAGCGCGACAGGGTAGATGGAGGCGGCCGCCGAGGTGGCGCTCGCTCAGACGTAGTACGAGCCTCACGAGGTAGAGCGTGGCGACGACGCTGGATGAGTGGACGGTGCCGATGACGCGGGCCCAGATCGACGATCTGGGTTGGGACGGACTGGCGCCGGCGCGCGATGTCGAGGCAGAGGGGATCACGAGGGGGACGGGTTACCTGACCGCCAGGGATGGAACGGAGCTGTTCTGGTACTCGTGGAGAGGTGAGGGCCGGCGGCGAGGCCGCGTGGCGCTCATGCACGGGTACGGTGAGCACGCGGGGCGTTACGCGCACGTGGCCGCGGCGTTCGTGGCCGCGGGTTACGACGTGGCGGCGCTGGACGCGCGTGGTCACGGTAAGAGCGGGGGGCCCGACGCGCACGTGGACGTGTACGACGACTACGTCGACGACCTGGAGCTGTTCATCGACGGCGTGCTCGAGGGGTGGGGAGACGAGCCTCTGTTCGTGTTGGGGCATTCGAACGGCGGGCTCGTCGTGTTGAGGCACGCGCTCAGGAGGCCCTCGAAGGTGACGGCGTTCGCGGTGACGAGCCCGCTGTGCGGGGTCGCGCTGAAGGTTCCCGCGTGGAAGTCGACGGCGGGCAAGATCATGAGCCGCCTGATGCCGACGTTCTCGATGCCCAACGACATCGACCCGAGCTGGCTCTCGCACGACGAGCATGTGTGCAAGGTGTACGGGAAGGACCCGCTGAACAAGGGGGTCGCGACGGCGAGGTGGTTCGTGGAGATGGGGCTCGCGCAGCGGGACCTGCTCGAGCGTGCCGGTCTCATCAAGCAGCCGATGCTCATGGCGATCGCGGGCTCGGACAAGCTCGTGGATCCGAAGGCGGCCGAGCGCGTCTACCACAGGCTCGGGAGCCCGGATCGCGAGATCGAGATCTACGACGAGCTCTACCACGAGATCCTCAACGAGAAGGAGTGGAGGGAGGTGCTCGCGCGCATCGTGGGGTGGTTCGAGCAGCAGCGCGCCGACGCGCTGGGTCTGTACGCGAAGGGAGAGGAGGAGTGAGACGAGGTCGCGTGAGGCGTTGGGGTCTGGCGGTGGCGCTGACGGCGTGCGTGAGCGCGTCGGCGGTGTGGTCGTCGGGGTGTAGTGAGGACGAGCTGCGCGAGGAGGAGGTCACCCAGATCGACGTGATCCTGAAGACGGGCGCGACGTTCGAGGGTGACCCGTACGTGAGGGCGGAGACGCTGCGCGTGCTCGAGCTGTTGGGCGACGAGAAGCTCTCGAGGTACGCCAGGGGTGCGGTGGGGGACTCGTCGGCGATGGTCCGCGTGGCCGCTGTGCGCGCGCTGCTCGCGAGCGGAGACGAGGACGCGGGGGCGACGCTGCTGACGATGTACTCGAAGGCGAGCGAGGCGGAGCGCGCGTTGCTGTTCGACAGCGCGCAGCGCTATGCCAGCGAGGAGGCGAGGTCGAGCGTGGTGGACCGCGCGCTCCGGAGCAAGGACGCGAAGCTGAGATCGAAGGCGTTCGCGATGGGGCTGCTCACCGAGATCGACGAGGCGCTGAAGTCTGGGGACGACGCGCTGGTGCGCTCCACGCTCAAGCCCAAGCTGGGGCAGTTCGTCGATGGGGACGACGAGGCGCTGGCGGCGGCGGCGCTCAAGCGGCTGATCAAGATGGGAGACGAGGACCGCGCGGGCGTGTTCCTCGAGAGGTTCCAGGACGACTCGGAGGAGCCCGAGCGGCGGACGCGTTCTGCCAGGATCTTGTGGCGAGCGGGCGTGAAGGAGGCCCGGCCGGTGTTCGCGAAGATTCTGGAGCCGGAGGAGGACACGTCGGACAAGCTCGGGCTGCCGATCAAGCAGCAGGACACGAGCCTCATGCGCGCGGCGACGCTCGGTGTCGTGGCGTTGGGGGACGCGACGTTCGTGGTGCAGGCGCAGGAGTACCTGAACGACGCGACCGAGGAGGAGTACATCGAGGTGCTCGAGGCGTTGGCCGCGTCAGGCAGCGCGGACGGGGGCGTGAGCGTGAAGATCGCGATGAGGGACGCGCGCCCCGCGGTGCGCCACCGGGCGATCGAGCTGTACGGGGGGTTGGCGGGTGCGCAGTCGGAGTCGCTGATCAACGCGATGAGGCAGGAGGACGCGAGGGCGCGCAAGCTCATCGCGAGGATCCTGCTGGCGAGGTTCCCGTCGGAGTGGGCGCAGAACCTGACGTACAGCCTGAGGTCGGACACGGACGTGGACCGCGCGTTGCAGCTCATGCGTGACGTGATCGAGCGCGAGGACGCGCCGGGGATCCTGGAGCCGCTCAAGGAGAGGCTCGTGGAGCTGACGCTGAGCGACAAGAGCGAGCGCGCGGCCTCGGCGGCCTACCTGCTGCTGTTGAACACCAAGGGAGAGTCCGACCTGGGCGCGTTGATGGAGAAGAGCGAGGACGTGCATACGAGGTATGTGTACCTGGAGCACCTGATGAGGCAGCGCCCGGTGGAGTCGGTCCCGGTGTTTCGCCGGTACTTCCACGACGATCTGTACGCGCTGCGCCTGATGAGCGCGGCGGGGCTGTGGCGCGCGTTCAAGTCCTCGTCCAAGGGGGAGCCGGTAGGGGCCGCCGAGGAGAAGGCCCTGGAGGCGTCAGAGGGGGATGGAGCCGAGTGAGGGGAGGAGCGAGGCGCAGGCCTGGCGCAGCTGCTCGAGGCCCTGCGGGTCGCGCACGAACGTGGACTCGTTCATGTAGATCGCGCGGTTGATCTCGATCTGGATGGAGTGGACGTCGCGGCCGAGGTCGGAGAAGGAGCGGGTGATCCAGCCCCCCTTGTAGGGAGTGTTGGGGCGGACGGAGAGGCCAGCGGCGCGGAAGTGCGCGCAGATGGTGTCCGTGATGACGCTTGCGCAGGAGGTGCCGTCGACGTCGCCCGGGACGATGTCGGCGCGGCGAGAGCCGGGGTCGGTGTGCCCGCTGCGGCCCATCGAGGGCATGGAGTGCCCGTCGACGAGGATGCAGAAGCCGAACTGAGCGCGCACGCGCTCGATCTCGGCGGCGATGGCGGCGTGGTAGGGGGTGTGGAAGGTGGCGATGCGCCGGGAGAAGGCGTCACGCGACATGGGCGAGGGCATGACTGGGATGCCGTCGGTGGTGGTGCGCCAGACGACGCCGCGGTCGCCGTAGTAGCCGGCGCGCTTGATGCGAGAGGCGCCGCGGACGGTGAGCGGGGAGACGTCGTCGTCGGCGCGGTTGAGGTCGACGACGTAGCGGGAGACGTTGGAGGCGATGAGGGTGGCGCCGAGGGCTGGCGCGTCGCGCCAGATCTCGTCGACGTAGAGGTCGAGGTCGCGGCGCAGCGTGCGGTCGCCCACGGACATCTCGGAGAGCACCTCGTCGGGTATCCACTCGCCGGCGTGCGGGACGTCGACGACGATGGGGAGGGTCTGTGAGTCGGGGTGCAGTACGCGGAAGTAGTCGGTCATGGCCTGATGTCGTGTGGGGTGGCGGTCGTGATGGCGAGCGCGTCGTCGAGTTCGTCGAGGACGTAGGGATTGTGCTCGCGGGTGAGGGCGTGGGCAAGTGCGCGTCGGGCGTCGGGGTGCTCGATGCGACCGAGCGCCCAGGCGACGTGGCCGCGCACGAGTGGTTCGGGTTCGAGCTCGAGCCGTGAGGAGAGGAGCGGGATGAGGGAAGGGTCGCGGCGGTTGCCCAGGACGACGGCGGCGTTGCGCAGGGCGCCCCGGTGCTTGCAGCGCTTGGCGGCGGAGCCGCGGAAGATGCGCGCCCAGGAGGAGTGGTCGAGCTGTAGGAGCTGCTCGGGCGAGATCGAGCGAAGCGCTCGCCTCGGTGAGAGGTCGGGGTCGTCGGAGAGGGGGGCGTGTGTGTTCCAGGGGCAGACGTCCTGGCAGACGTCGCAGCCGTAGACGTGGTCGCCGATGAGGGGCCGGAGGTGCCGCGGGATGGGCCCGCGAAGCTCGATGGTCAGGTAGGAGATGCAGCGGCGTGCGTCGAGGACGTAGGGGGAGACGATGGCCTGGGTGGGGCACGCGTCGAGGCAGCGGGAGCAGGTGCCGCAGCGGTCGGGTGTGTGCGGGAGGTTCGAGGGTGATAGGTCGAGGTCGACGAGGAGCTCGGCGATGAAGGTGAAGGAGCCGACCTCGGGGTGTATGAGCATGGTGTTCTTGCCGATCCAGCCGAGGCCGGCGGAGCGCGCGAGGTCGCGCTCGAGGAGCGGGGCGGAGTCGGTGACGGGGCGCGCGGCGACGTCGACGCCGGCCTCGGCGTGGATGAAGGCGGCGAGGCGGCGGAGGCGATCGCGCAGGACGTCGTGGTAGTCGTTGCCCTGCGCGTAGCGTGCGATGCGCAGGCCGCCCTCGAGGAGGTCAGGGCCGTGGCGGTAGGGGGCGAGGACGGTGACGAGCGAGCGGGTGTGTGGCTCGAGGTCGGCGGGGCGATCGCGCAGGGCGCGGTGGTCGCGCATGTATGCCATTTCGCCGTGCCGCCCCTCGGCGAGCCACTCGTCGAAGCGCGCGCCGGAGGTGAGGGGGTCGGGTGTGGAGACGGCGGCGACGGGGAAGCCGAGGTCTCGCGCGCGCTCCAGGATACGCTCTGTGAGTGGTAGGTCCACGTGAGGGAGCCCGTGGGAGTGGGAGGGTTTGTCTTGAGATACGAAGGATTGACGTTGTATAACATGGTGGGTTTGTCTGGTCGAAACGGCACGATGTCCGATCGAAGCCCGGTTCGTAGCTTCAATGCGCGGTCTCGTCGACGTGCGAGTGCGTGAGAGAGCGAGATGTCGGTTTCGAGGAAACATCTTGAGCGGAGGCGGCGCGAGCTGCAGGCGAGGATGCCTGCCCACTACTGTGGGAACTGCTCGACGGTGGCGTTCGAAGAGGATGACGAGTGCGTGGAGTGCCACACGGCGCGGCCCGAAGAGTACGGGTGGCCCCTGCTGCGTGACAGCCTGGACCCGTGGCTGGGGAGGGTCCTCGACGGCAGGTACCTGCTGACCCGTCAGATCGGGACGGGTGCGTCCGCGAGCGTGTACAGGGCGGAGTCGCTGGCGATCTCGAGGCAGTTCGCGATCAAGATCATCCACCCGGCGAAGTCGAGAAGCGGGCCATCGGCCGAGCAGATCGCGGCGCGCCTCGAGCGCGAGATCGAGGCGCTCGGGAGGTTGAGGAACCCGCACATCGTGAGGTTCTACGACGTCATCGAGCTGCCGCTCAACCACATCGGCGTGGTGATGGACTTCGTGGCGGGGGATACGCTCGAGGAGCTGGTGCAGAGCGAGGGTGGGCTGGAGGAGGAGCGGGCGTCGTCGCTGCTGCGCCAGATCTGCAACGGGGTGTACGAGGCGCACCTGTCGGGGATGACGCACAGGGACCTCAAGCCCGAGAACATCATGGTGGAGCGGCTGCCGGTGGGGGACGAGTTCGTGCACGTGCTCGACTTCGGCATCGTGCACCTGGACGGAGAGACGGCGATGACCCACGGGTTCATCGGGACGCCGCTGTACGCGTCGCCGGAGCAGGCGATGGGCGAGGCGGTGGATCACCGCAGCGACATCTACGCGCTGGGGGCGATCTTCTTCTTCATGCTGACGGGGAGGCCGCCGTTTCTGGGCGAGCACGTGATGCAGGTGCTCCGGCAGCACGTGGAGCGGCCAGCACCGAAGCTGACCGAGGAGCTCGGGCGCAAGACGCCGAGCCTGATCGCGTACGACAAGCTCATCAGGGGCATGCTCTCGAAGGAGATGTCGAGGCGGCCGCAGGACCTCGCGGAGGTGATCCGTGCGTTGGATCAGCATCGCTTCGACAGGAACGATTCGGGGACGTTCCGTTCGGGCATGCACCAGATGCTCCCACCGAAGGAGCCGAGCGAGGCGCTCGTCGAGGACGCGACCGACGCGGACGTGTCGGGCGAGTTCGTGTCGAGGCCGTCCTCGGGGACGCAGCCGGGGGTCGCGGGGTCGTTCGTGCCGCCGCGTGAGAACCCGCTCGACGAGCCTGCGCCGACGACGCTCCAGGGCGAGTCCTCGGCGGTCGTGGGGATGGACGACATCGAGCTGCCCGAGGGGTTCGACGGGAGCCGGTTCGGGTGCTCGACGGACTTCAGGCTGACCTACATCCACGGAGACACGCTCTACGTGTGCGACATGACCTCGAGCGAGGTCATCACGCTCGAGATCGTGGACGCGGACCAGGCGAGGTGCCTGGCGTTGGGCGCGGAGTACGTGTTGGTGGGCCGCGTGGACGGCAAGATCGACCGCTACAGGCTCGAGGACGGGCTGCACGAGACGCTGTTCGAGTCGGTCTTCGCCGACGAGGTGGTCTCGGTGTCGATCGGCCCCGGTGACAGGTTGATGTTGGCGGCGATGCGCTCGGGCAAGATCTACATGAGCGCGGTGAACAAGACCGAGCGTGACTGGGTGCGCGTGCGAGGCGGCGGCCCGGTGCGTGGGATGACGCTGTCCCCGCGCGGGGACGTGTTCGCGGTGGCGCGGGAGGGTGGAGACGTCGAGGTCTCGCGATCCGGCGAGGCCAAGCAGGTGCGCGTGAGGATGTCCCCCGAGGGGGACGTGAGGCACGTGGCGTTCAGCGAGGACGGCTACCTGATCGGTCTGGCGACGAGGCCGGAGGCCGTGGGTCTCTACCAGGTCATCAACGGCATGCACATGCTGGACGTCGGGCTGGTGGGCAGCGATCCGCTGGCGATCTTCTTCTCGAGCGACAACGTGCTCATGGGCTTCGTGCACGAGGGCGATCGCCTGCGCGTGCTGAACCTGCAGGCGACGATGGAGCCTGCCTGAGCGCGTCGCGCGGGGTTCGAGGATCAGTTAGGATGGCCCGGCCTCTCTCAAGAGAGGCCGGGCCATCGCGCTCTGCGAGGTCCACATCTCCAAAATGAAGAGGAAGAGCATGGCGAGTGTGACGGGGTTCTCGAGCACCGGGGGTTACATCGCGAGCGAGGAGCTCGAGGACGTGGTGAACGTGTCGGTGGCGTTGGAGAAGCCGCTGCTGATCCGGGGCGAGCCGGGGACGGGGAAGACGCTGCTGGCGACGGCCGTGGCCCAGAGCCTGGGGATGGAGCTGATCACGTGGCACGTGAAGTCGACGACGAAGGCCCAGGAGGGTCTGTACACCTACGACACGGTGCAGCGCCTCCACGACAGCCGCTTCGGTGACGGCGACGTCCACGACATGGAGCGCTACATCAAGCTGGGGCCGTTGGGGGAGGCGTTCGAGCGTGACGAGCGCTGCGTGCTGCTGCTCGACGAGATCGACAAGGCGGACCTGGAGTTCCCCAACGACCTGCTCCACGAGCTCGACCAGATGAGGTTCGCGGTCTCGGAGACGGGGCGTGAGGTGTCTGCGAAGCACCGCCCGGTGGTGATCATCACGTCGAACGCCGAGAAGGAGCTGCCGGACGCGTTCCTGAGGCGGTGCGTGTTCCACTACATTTCGTTCCCGAGCGAGGACCTCATGGAGCGGATCGTGCGGGTACACTACCCGAACCTCGAGGACACGCTCATCGCGCGGTGCATGGAGCGGTTCTACGAGCTGCGCGGGTTCGACGGGCTGCGCAAGAAGCCGTCGACGAGCGAGCTGATCGACTGGGTCGGCGCGCTGTCTCGGGGCGGCGTGAGCGAGGAGCGTCTGAAGGACGAGCTCCCGTTCATCGGCACGCTGATCAAGAAGGAGCAGGACCTCGAGGCGCTGGCGCGCCCGAGGAGGCGTTGACGCGTGAGCGCGTTATGAGGTGTGTGATGGTTCGTCGAGTGACGTGGTGCCTGTTGGCGAGCGCGTGTGTGTGGTCGGGGTGTGGTGAGATCGTGGTCAACGTCCCCGAGCGCGACGCCGGGGCCGTCGACGCGGGTGGTGGCGGTGGCGGTGACGATGGCGGCGTCATCGCGCTCGACGTGGGCGGGCGCGATGTCCGCGCGTGGGACGTGGGCGTGCGCGACGGCGGCGAGGCGCCGCCGGACCTGGGAGTGGTCGAGGACGCCGGGGCAGACGCTGGCGAGGTCGACCCGCCCGTGCCGCCGAGCGACCCCGTCGAGGACAAGGTCACGGCGGGGTGCACGACGTCGCAGGTGAGGGGGTTGAGTGAGCAGCTCATCGCGCAGATGAACTGCATCGAGCCTGGTGTGATGTCGTCGTTCGCGCACATCGAAAACCTGGACCTACAGGAGGCGGTGTTTCCGTACCTTCAGACGCCCGCGGTGGGTGGTCTGGAGGACGTGATGCGAGGGGAGGTCGAGCGGATGACGCTGTCGTCAGCGCTGCGTACGCTGCCACAGCAGTACCTGCTGTACCGTTGGTACAGGTTGGGGCGTTGCGACATCGGCCTCGCGGCGACGCCGGGCAGATCGAACCACAACGGCGGCCTCGCGGTGGACACGCCGGGTTACAGCGCGTGGAGGTCGAGGTTCACGTCCGGTGAGTGGACGTGGCTGGGTTCGAGCGACCCGGTGCACTTCAACTTCAACGGCGGGCGCGACGTGAGGTCGCTGTCGGTGTTGGCGTTCCAGCAGCTCTGGAACACGAACAACCCGGACGACAGGATCGGAGAGGACGGCGTCTACGGCCCTCAGACGGAGGGGAGGTTGAAGCAGGCGCCTTCGGGAGGATTCGCGTCGGGTCCGGGCTGCGCGTCTGCTGGGCGTGCGTTGCCGGGGGCGGGCGAGGGGATCGCCATCGAGCTCAGTCGAGAGGGGTCGAGGGCGCGCGCGAGGGCGATCGCGCCGTGGAGCGTGGCGCAGGTGAGCTGGTACGTGAACGGTGCGCTCGTGGGCGAGCGGTTCTGGGAGGGTGACCAGTTCGAGGCGGAGTGGGACGCGCGGGGCGTGTTCGAGGTCGTTGCGGTGGGTTACGACGAGCTCGGTGAGCGGCTGGGGGAC